>JALHNS010000018.1 GCA_022843445.1 Gemmata sp. | reverse complement strand
AACGACGGGACGCCGTTGAAGGGTGTCGTCGAGAAGGTGGACAAGTTGCCGGCCCTGCCTCCGCCCGTCGAGGCGAAGGTGATCGTGCAGAAGCCGGTCAAGGAACTGGCGGGTCACAAGGAATGGATTCAGGCGCTGGCCCAATCACCCGATGGCAGACGGCTCGTGAGCGGCGACGACCAGGGCGTCATCATCGTGTGGGATCTGCCGGCCGGGAAAGAACTGCTCCGCTGGCAGTGCAAGAACTGGGTCCGCAGCCTGGCGATCGCGCCCGACGGCAAGACCGTGGCCGCGTCGCAGCACGTCCCCGGGCGAGACAAAATCGTGGTTCCGCCGAGCTTTCACTTCTGGGACCTCGAAACCGGCAAGATGAAAGTCGAGCTGACCAAAGAAGTCACCGGCGGGATGTCCGCCATCGCCTACTCGCCGGACGGCAAATGGCTGGCCGTGTGCCGCGGGAACATCGAGCAAGAAGGGCCGACCGGGAAGGTGACCCTACTCGACCCGTTCACGGGGAAGAAGGTTCGCGAACTGACGCCCGGCCACTCGCGCGGCGCGACCGACATCGCCTTCCACCCCGACGGCAAACACATCTTTTCGGCGGGGCGTGATCAACTCGTGAAGGTCTGGCAACTCGAAGACGGCAAGCTCGTTCGCGATCTCGGCAATTTCGCTGAGCGCGGCTACTGGATCACTTCGATCTCGATCTCGCCCGACGGATGCCTCCTTGCCGCCGCCGACGACAACGAACGGAAGGTCCAGATTTACTCGATCGCGGGCAAGTGATCGCGCTCTTTGGTGGATCACTGCGTGACCCGAAATCGAACACGCGTCTGCGTGAAGGGCTCGAGTCGCACTTGGCGTTCAACTCGCCACCCTATCCCGTGGCAACTCGAATAATTCTCGCGGGATTCCTCCGCGTTCGGCTAAATCAGGGAGAGGCTGCCCGAAGTGGATCGCTGCCCCGCCACGGATCCAGACGTTATCCGGTCGGAAGTCGCTGCCTGGGAATGGTTTGCGTGGCAAGTCAGTTGGGTCAGCGTGCCGAACTCGGTCCGGCCTGGGGCTCGCGGGCGGCTCGAGCCACGAACCGGATACTCGCGAAAACACCGCCGAAGATCCCACCATTGATGGGAGTGACCCGCCTGCCAGACGGCACCACCGTACACCGCCGGGAACCGACCTCACCCGCTTGCTGACTGCTGCACGAACGTGTCCGACCTCCCGCCGATCCCACGACGCCCGCAGTGACGCTCGCAGTTCTTACGACCTGCCGAATCCCCCAGTACGGAGCACCTCATGCTGACGCTCACCGGCCGGACCCAAGAACGCTACTGCGATGGGCTCTCACGCCGGAACTTTCTCAGGATCGGGGCCTTCGGCGGAGCCCTGACGCTCGCCGACATGCTCCGGCTCCGGGCTCAGGCAGCGGAGCCGGCCGCCCGGCGGAGCGGCAACAAGGGCGTGATCATGATCTTCCTGAGCGGCGGCGCCTCGCAGCTGGACACCTACGACCTCAAGCCCGACGCCCCGAAGGAGATCCGCGGCCCGTACAGCCCCATCAAGACCAACGTCCCCGGGATCGACATCTGCGAGGCGCTGCCGGAAACGGCCAAGGTGATGGACAAGATCGCCCTCTTGCGGACGGTCGTCCCCGCCATCGACGAGCACTCGGACTCCAACGTGATGACCGGGTACTCCGAGGTGGTGAACCGCGTCGATCCGCACCCGTGCTTCGGTTCGGTGGTGTCGAAGTACCGGGGCGGCCAGAACGGCATGCCCGGCTTCGTGAGCCTGCGGGGGATGTCGCGGTTCGGCACCGAGCCGGCCGGCCTGGGCCTGGCGCACCGCCCGTTCACGCCGGAGGGGCCCGCCCGCGAAAACCTGAGTTTGCCGAAGGGCGTCTCCGCCGAGCGTGTGGCCGATCGCCGCGATCTGCTCACCCGCTTCGACACCCTGCGCCGCGACATCGACAAGAGCGGTTCCATGGACGGGATGGACGCGTACACCGCGCAGGCGTTCGACATGATCGCCTCGGGCGCGGTGCGGAAGGCACTCGACGTCAGCCAGGAGCCGGACAAGGTCCGCGAGCGGTTCAAGGGGGCGGACTCGGTGCTGTTGGCCCGCCGACTGGTGGAGGCGGGGGTCGGCTGCGTCACCCTGTCGCTCGGGGGCTACTGGGACCACCACTACGGCATCTTCAAATCCCTCCCCAAATCGCTCCCCACGCTCGACCGCGGCGTTGCCGCCCTAGCCGCCGACCTGTCCGAGCGTGGCCTGGACCAGGAGATCTCGGTCGTCGTCTGGGGCGAGTTCGGCCGCACCCCGAAGATCAACCACGGCCCCGACAATGCGGGCCGCGACCACTGGGCTCCGGTCATGTCTGCGCTCGTGCTCGGCGGGGGCATGCGGATGGGTCAGGTGATCGGCTGCACCGACAGCCGCGGCGGGTACCCCAAGGAGAAGCCGTACTCGGTTCAACAGGTGATGAGCACCCTGTACGGGCAACTGGGGATCGACCCGTCACAAGCCTTCCTCAGCCCCGCCGGCCGCAAGATGTTCATCCTCGAGGACCGCGACCCCGTCAAGGAACTGGTCGGGTGAGATCCCGGGCGCTTCCGACCTCCGAACCCGTTGGTGACCGACAATGGCTCTCGACCTCGGCAGCATCCCGTTCACGCGCCGCCGGGCCCTCGTGGCAGGCGGTCTAGGAACGCTCGGCCTGACTTTGCCGCAACTGCTCCGCGCGGAAGCCGGCTCCCGGGTGAGCACCGCGAAGTCGGTCATCCTCGTCGTGGCCTGGGGCGGCCCCTCGCAGCACGACACGTTCGACCCCAAGCCCGACGCCCCGGCCGAGGTGCGCAGCGTCTACGGCCACATCGCCACGCGAACTCCCGGGTTGCGGGTCGGCGAACACCTCGCTCGAATGGCCGAGCGGTCGAACCTCTTCTCGGTCATCCGCTCGCTGTCCCACCACGTCGGCGTGCACCACGGGGCGACACATTACGCGCTCACCGGGCACCCGCCGAAAAACGCAAACAACGAGCTCACCAAGGCTTCGCGGGACGACTTCCCCACACTCGGCTCGGTGCTCGCGAAGGTCCAGCCGTCCGACAGGAGCGTCCCCTCCTTTGTCCAGTTGCCGCACACGTTCGTTGATCAGAGCATCTTTTCGAACGGACAGAACGCGGGGTTCCTGGGCATCGGCTTCGACCCGCTGGTCGTCACGTACGATCCGAAACTGGACACGTTCGGCGTGGCGGGCGCCGGCCCCGCGAAGGACGCCGATTCCGAACGCGTGGACTCGCGTCGGCAACTGCTCGGACGGCTCCATGCGGCGCGCGCGAGCACCTCGCCCGCCGAACGCGACATGGAGGTTTGCTACGCGAAGGCCTTCGACCTGCTGAACTCGGCCGCGAACAACCGGGCGTTCGACCTGTCGCGGGAGTCGCCGCGACTGCGGGACCGCTACGGCCGCGGAGTTGGGCAAAGCATGCTCGTCGCGCGTCGGCTGGTGGAGGCGGGCGTCCGACTCGTTCTTGTCAACGACGCCAACAACAACATGAAGTGGGACACCCACGACCCGAAGTATGGCGGTGGGATCGACCGCAACCTGCGCGAGTCGGATCAGGGCCTGTCCGCCCTGCTCGACGACCTCTCCGACCGCGGCATGCTCGACAACACGCTCGTGGTGTGGATGGGCGAGTTCGGCCGGACGCCCAAGCGAAAGCCGGACGGCGGCCGCGACCACTGGCCGAAATGCTACAGCGCGCTGATGGCCGGCGGCGGCATTCAAGGGGGACGCGTCCACGGCTCGTCTGACGCACTGGGCGCCTACCCGCGTGACGGGCTGGTACGCCCCGAGGACGTTCACGCGACGATCCACCACTTGCTGGGGATCGCTCTGGACACGGAGTTGCACGACGCGCTCGGCCGGCCGTATCGGCTCTGCCCGGGAACGCCGATCCGATCCCTGCTGTAATCGGCTCACGCGAGTCTCGCAACCTCGATGGGGGTAGACATGTTGACGATTCACGATCGGGGCTTCGCACGCGACTGCCGGGGGCCGAGCCGGCGCGAGTTCCTGCGCGTCGGCAGCCTCGGGCTGGGCCTGTCCGGCCTGACGCTCCCGGGGCTGCTGGCCGCCCGGGCGCGGGCCGGGGAGGGCAGCGGCGCGCCCCAGAAGGCGGTGGTGCTGCTGTTCCTGCAAGGCGGGCCGTCGCAGCACGAGACGTGGGATCCCAAGCCCGAGGCCCCGAAGGAGTACCGCACCCACACCGACTGCATCCCCACGGCCCACCCGGGGGTCCAGTTCTGCCGCTACTTCCCCAAACTGGCCGCGATGGCGAAGGACTTCACCGTCCTGCGCAACTTCGCCTCCGGCAACGGCGGGCACACGTACGAGGCCGTCACCACCGGCGGTAACCCGACCAAGGCGTCGCTCAGTGCGGCCGCCGGCTACCTGGGCGGCACCCTGACCCCGTCCGGCCTGCCCAAGAACGTCCTGGTCCTCGCCGAGGCCGCGCAGCAGGACCTGAAGCTGGGCAGCAACTTCGAGACGACCGCGCTCCCCACGCTCACCCAGACGGGGTCCCTCGGACCGCAGTACCAGGCGTTCAGTCCCACGGGCAACTCGGAGCTCAAGCAAGCGATGACGCTGACGCTCCCGCGCGAGCAGTTCGACGACCGCCGCCAGCTCCTCGCCAGGTTCGACGCGGTGCGCCGCAGCGCGGACCGGGACGGCGCCCTGGCACGCGCGGACAAGTACCAGCAGCAGGCGTTCGACATCATCACCGGCAGCACGAACCCGTTCGACCTGAGCAAGGAGGACCCGAAGACGCTGGCGCTGTACGACACCAGCGGCCTGTTCAAACTGGAAGAGGCGACGAAGTGGTTCGACATGAAGCGGGCGTCGAACCTGCTGGGCAAGCAGATGCTCCTGGCCCGCCGGCTGTGTGAGGCCGGGTGCGGGTTCGTGACCGTCTCGGACTGCGGCTGGGACATGCACGCGAACAACAACAGCCCCAAGAACATGGAGGGGCTCAAGTGGCTGGCGCCGCAGGTGGACCACGCCGTTGCCGCTTTCCTTCAGGACGTCAAGGAGCGCGGCCTGTCGGACAAGATCCTGCTGGTGGTGACGGGCGAGATGGGGCGCTCGCCGCGGCTGAACGGCAACGGCGGCCGCGAGCACCACGGCGACCTCACCCCGCTGCTGATCGCCGGCGGCGGGCTGAAGATGGGTCAGGTCATCGGCAAATCGGACTCCCTCGGGGCGAAGCCGGCCACGCACGCCTACAAGCCGTCGCACCTGTTCGCCACGGTGATGAACTTCCTGCTCGACGTGCCGCAACTGCGGCTGCGCCCCGAACTCAACCGCGACCTGATGGCGGCGATCGACAGCGAGAAGGTGATTCGCGAGCTGTTCTGAGCTGAGCGGGCTCGCCATGCAAACAAGACCGACACTTCTTTCGAGGCGGCGACCCTTGCAGGCGGGCGGCATCGGGGTGTTCGCCCTGGCCGCGCCTGGTTTGGTTGCGGCCAACGTCGATGACAAAAGCGGCCTGCTGGAGTCGTTCTGAACGCGCGGTCGAGGGCCGCGGATGATCTTCCCGAACTCAGGACTCGAACCGTGAATACTCCCGACAACACACCGAAGATGGTCCCGCCGGATCAACTCGACCGCCGCACGGCACTCAAGGGCGTCACCCTCGGGGCCGGCAGCCTGGTGATGGCCCCGCTGCTGCAGAAGGTCGCCGCGGCGGCCGAGGGCAAGGCCGCAACGCCGAAGCGCGTGATCTTCATCGTCTTCGACAACGGCTTCCGCGAGATCGACGGCACGCTGCCCGAGGGGGTGCCTCTGGAATCCGACAAGCTGCGGCAGGTGCCCCTCAAGGGGTTGAAGCTGCCGCTGGACATCGAGCCGTTCGCGCCCTTCCGGGACCGGTTGACGATCCTGCACGGGTTGCGGGGCAACAACGCCGTGGACCACGGCGGCTACTTCGCGGCGCTCTCGGGGATTCCGGGCAACAAGCACTCGGCACTCGGCACCTCGATCGACGCGGCCCTCGCGCAGGCACTTCCCGCCGTGTTCCCGCTGCTCGGCCTGGGGGTCTCCAGCGGCGGACCCACGACGGCGTACTGCTCCTCGGCGTGGGCCGCGGGCAAGCCGATCGCGATGCAGTGCCAGCCGGAAATGGCGTACGAATCGCTCTTCGGCAGCGTGGGGGCCAAACGGAACGACTTCGCGACCCGGAAGAACCTGCTCGACTTCGTCAGCACCGACGTGAAGCGCCTACAGACGGACATCGCGGGTCCGGAGCGGGACCTGTTGGAAGCCCACCTCGAAGCGCTCGAGTCACTCTCCAAGCGCAACGGGCAACTCTCCGAGCAGTACCAGAACGGCAGCCTCAACAAGCACGCCCCGAAACTCCCTGAAAAGATGGGGCTGGTAACGGAAATCGCGGCGGCGCAGTGCGACATCGCCGCGGCGGCGCTCGCGGCCGGCCTGACGAACGTCGTGACGATCTCCTCGGGCCTCGGCGGCCTCATGGGGAAATACTCGGGGATCTGCAACGGCGACGGGCACGGGCTGGGGCACGGCGGCGTGGACAAGGACCTGCCGTTGAAGCGGAAGTTCGAGCCGCTGTCGCACTACCACAACTACCTCGCCAGTCAGGCGGCCCGGATGCTGACGAAGTTGCAGGAGACGAAGGAAGGAACCGGCACGATGCTCGACAACACCCTGCTCGTGTTCATGAGCGATTCGGCCAATCAGCAGCACTCCTGGAAGAATGCGAACTGGCCGATCGTGCTCGTGGGTGATCTCGGCGGCAAACTGAAGACGGGGCAGTTCGTGTCGTACCCGGTCAAGGCCCAGAGGGCGGGCGGGGACGGCGGCGGCGAAGTGTTCGGCACCGCGTTCGGCACGAACCCGTTGACCAACGCCCTGTACGCCACGCTGCTGACCGCGGTCGGCAAGCCGTGCGACGCGTTCAACCGGTCTCCCAGTTCGTCGGAAGCGAAGGAGGTTCACGCCCCGCTGCCCGAACTGCTCAATCGGTAGTGGAAAACCCGGAGCCACGACAATGAAAACAATACTCACCACTCTGGGCCTGGCACTACTGACGCACCCGGCGGTCGCGGCGGCCGAGCCGGCGGCCGACGCGAAATCGGTTCGCTCGTTCCTCGACGCGCACTGCGTCCGCTGCCACGGGAAGAAGGCTCCGGAAGGAAACGTCTCCCTGTCGACCCTTTCCCTCGATTCGAAAGCCCCGCGGGACGTGGAGACCTGGAAGCGAGTTTACGAGCAGCTTTTTAACGGCCAGATGCCGCCGCAAGACAGCAAGCAGCCCCCTTCAGCCGACCGGGAGTTCGCGACCGCCTTGATCAAGTCGAGCATGAAGACTGCCGGCGTGAAGTTCGATGAGCTCAAGGAACTCCTCCCGAGCCGGGGCAACTGGGTCGACCACGACGCGTTATTCTCCGGCAAGGCGGCGGGCGAAGCGGGCACGCCCAGTCGGGTCTGGCGACTGTCCCCCGAGAGTTACAAGCAATTCTTCGTCCGACTCAATGGGCAGTTTTCGCTCGGCCTGGACCACATACTGGGGCCGAGTTCGTCGCGTGAAGGGCCGCTCAAGGCGCCGTGGGGCCTGGCTCGGAAGTGGGACTTCACCGACTACTCCTCCCTCCACCGGATCAGCGGGGCGGAATACGAACACCACCTGCGAAACTGCGCCGTATTCGCCAAGAAGATCGTCGGAAAGGTCAACGGTTCGCCGTCGTTCAAGACCCTGAAGGTGGCGCTGAACGCGGGCAAGGCGGCGACGCCCGCGCAGTTGGAAGCGGCGGTCGCCGAGACGTTCGACGTGGTGCTGCGCCTGCCGCTCGACCCGGCCGAGTTGAAAGCGCGGAGCGAAAACCTGGGGAAGCTTCTCCAGTCCATGGACGCGCCCTCGGCTGGAGAGCAGTTCCTGATTTCCGTGCTGTGCCACCCCGAAGTGCTGTATCGCATCGAGCGACCGGAGGGAGACGCGAGGCGGGGGTCGATGGCACCGCGGCACACGGCGCGGGCGATCGCGTTCACGCTGACCGACCGGGAGCCGGACGATCTGCTGTGGCAGGCGGCCGTCGAGGGGAAGCTCGGGACCAGCGAAGAGGTGCGTAAGCAGGTCGAACGCATCCTGAACGCCCCGGCCATCCCCAAGCCGCGCCTGCTCGGCTTCTTCCAGGAGTACTTCGGCTACACGACCGCACCCGACATCGCCAAGTGCACGGCAACCGTGAACGAATACCAGCTATCGCACAACGGCGGCTGCGAGTTCCAGTCGGGTTACGCCACTCGTTTCGTCTCCGACACGGATCGGCTGGTCGAGTGGGCGCTGGAGTCCGACAGGGAGGTGCTGCGGACGCTGTTGACGACGCGCCGGTCGTTCTGGAAGGGCAATTATCCGGCGTCGTACCACAAGCGACTTGACGGTCTTCTCGAACAGAAGAAGCGGAACGCCGAGCGGGCGGCAAAAGACGGCAAGTTCGTGGATGAAACCAACCTCAACACTGAATTGAGAAAGCTCTACGAACAGGCGAAAGCTGAGTTTCAAGGCGGCGGGAGTGACGGCATGTGGCGGGACATCTATGGCCTGCAGAGGACTGATCCCGAAAGGCACTGGGCCGATGTCCTGTGGCACCAGCGCGACAACCGAGTCCTCATTGCGAAGCCCCGCACCCCCGCGCCCGATTACGACGAGTGGCTCGCCGGCAAACCGTTCGACGCGCACCCCGAGGAGCGGATGGGCATCCTCACGCAGCCCAGTTGGTTGATTTCGATGTCGTCGAACTTCGACAACCACGCGATCCACCGCGGCCGCTGGATCCGCGAACGGCTGCTCGGCGGCCGCATCCTGGAGGTGCCCATCACCGTCAACGCCATGCTGCCGGACGAACCGCACCGCGGGCTGCGTGATCGTATGCGCGTGACCCGCGAGGCGTACTGCTGGAACTGCCACAAGTCGATGGACCCGCTCGGCCTGCCCTTCGAACAGTACGACCATTTCGGCCGATATCGGACGGCGGAGATCGTCGTGGACAAGGAGAAGACCGACAAGGATCGGGCCAAGAACCCGTTGAGTCGGCGGACGATGACGTCGGTTCCCATCGACACGACGGGCACCCTCACCGACAGCGACGATCCGAAGCTGGACGGACCTGTGAAGGGGCCGTTCGATTTGATGGAGAAATTGGCCCGGTCGGAACGTGTCGAGCAGGTGTTCGTGCGGCACGTCTTCCGCTACTACCTCGGCCGTAACGAGACGCTCGCCGACGGGCCGACCTTGGTGGTCGCGCACAAGGCCTACCGCGACAGCAATGGCAGCTTCAGAGCGCTGCTGGTCTCGCTGCTTTCCTCCGACTCCTTCCTGTACCGAACTCAACCCGTGAAGGAGAGAAAATGAGTATTCCCACGCACTCCCCGCGGGTGGTGAGCCCGTCCCAATTCGACCGCAGAACCGCACTCAAGGGCGTCACGCTCGGGGCCGGCAGTCTCTTCTTTATCACCTTTGACGCAGCGCCGGCACTGCATCTCTCCCTCCAAGCCCAGGAGAAAAAGGAACCGCCGAAGCACTTCACGAACACCATCGGGATGAAGTTCGTGTGGATTCCCCCGGGCAGCTTTGTGATGGGCAGTCCGAAGGAGGAAAAACAACGCAATCACTCCGAACCGCACGCCGAAACCCAGCACAAGGTCACGCTCACCAAGGGCTTATACATGGGCGTGTACACCGTAACGCAGGAACAATGGCAGGAGGTGATGGGAAACAACCCCAGCCAGTTCAAGGGCGAAAAGAACCTGCCGGTGGACACCGTTTCTTGGAACGACTGCCAGGCCTTCATCAAGAAGTTGCAGGAGAAGGACAAAGACAAGAAGGCGTATCGTTTGCCAACCGAGGCCGAGTGGGAATACGCCTGCCGTGCGGGGACGACTACGCCGTTCCATTTTGGTACCACCATCTCGACGGATCAGGCGAATTACGATGGGAACTTCGCCTACGGCACGGGCACAAAGGGAACCTACCGGGGGAAGACCACGCCGGTTGATGCCTTCCCGGCCAACGCGTGGGGCTTGCACGATATGCACGGCAACCTCTATCAATGGTGCCAGGATTTGTATGGGACGTACCCCAAAGATGACGTGACCGACCCGCAGGGGGCAGTAAAAGGAGACACCCGTGTGATTCGTGGCGGGATGTGGTACTACGGCCCCTCGCTCTGCCGCTCGGCCCGTCGCGATGGGATGGCGCCTGGGCACCGCGACAGATACTACGGTTTCCGCATTTGCTTCTGCGTTGATTGACAAAGGAGTCGCGTGCTGGACCATCTGAAAATGGTCAACCGGAGCCAACGCGATCGTCACTCCGTCCTCAAGGGCGTCACGCTTGGGGGCAGATGTGGTCGTGCTCCAACCGGTCGTGAACCGGTCGGCGGCCTCGTGCAGCGGCAAGGTGCCGCGGCACGAGGCGGTCGCCCGCAACCACCGGTTCCGCCCGATTTGGGGCGAGGTGGCCAGCGACGAGTTGGGCGGCCGGCGATTCTTCCGAGCCCGGCGGAACCACGAGAACGTCTTGTGGTCCGGTGTCACCTTCGCGAGGTGAGGAGCTATTCCGACGCAGCCGCGTCACGGTGAGCAGGTGAGGTCCGACGGGCCGAGGGCGCGTCGTGTGATCGGGGTCGGTCCTTTAAGCCAGTTCGCCACACCCCTCCGGTGCCCGGTCGTCGCCGGAATTCGCCCTTGCGGCGAAATCTGATTATTTCCGAGCGGGATTCCGTTTCCGTCGGCTAAAGAGAAGGTGGGGACGGCAGAAAGGGCGCGGGGCCCATTCGCCGTAACCCCACTCCCCCGCCTGTATTTGCGCCCCAAACCCGCCTTCCCACCCGATCGACGTTCGACCAGACGGCAGAGAAAGCAGTGAACAAGGCAAGTTGGGGTGGAACCGGCTTCCCGGCGGAACTGCGCGTTCGGGCCGCCGCGGGGCGCCGAACCATCCGGGGGGCGGACGGCGCGTGGGTCGGCCCGCGCGATCCCAAACCGCCGGCTGAAACAAGGGGATGGCCACCTGTCTGGCAGGCACCGAGGAAAGGATCGACCGATATGACCGAAACCCTCACTCGCCGCGCCGTCCTGAAGGGCCTCGGGGCCGCCGTGACGCTGCCCTGGCTCGAAGCAATGACCCCGCCCGCGGCACTGGCCGCCGGCGCGGCCCGGCACCCGCTGCGCCTGGCGGTTCTGTACTTCCCGATGGGCACGAAGATGATCGACTGGACGCCGCCCGAGGCCGGCGCCCTCCCCGAGAACCTGCCGCTGAACCTTCGCTCGATGGCGGCGCTGCGGAAGGATTTCAGCGTGATTACCGGGCTGCGCACCCCGGGCGGGCTCGATGGCGCTGCGCTACACTCCCACGCCATGTCGACGTTCATGACCGGCGTCGCCATGAAGCCGACAGAAGGGCCGGACATTCAGAACGGGGCCTCCGCCGACCAGATCGCCGCCAAGGGGGTCGGCGGCCAAACGTACCTGCCCTCGTTGCAGATGGGCACGTTCGCCGTGAACCGGACGATCGAGCCGGGCTTCAATCCGGCCTATCTGAACCTGTCCTGGCGCGACGCGGTGACGCCGGTGCGGCCGGCGACCAGCCCGCGCGAGGTGTTCGACCGCCTCTTTACGAGGGCCGGCGGCGCGGAGTCGCGCAGCACCCGCGCGCAACGCCGCAGCATCCTCGACTACGTTCGCGAGGAGGCCAACAGCCTGGAAGCGGACCTCGGCGCTCAAGACCGACGCCGGCTCGACCAGTACTTGACGTCCATCCGCGAGGTCGAGCAACAGATCCAGCGCGTGGAGCGGATGCCCGCCCCGACCGCCCCCAAGATGAACGTCCCCGACGGGGATTGGTCGCGGTGGGTCGATCGTTGGCAGGAACAGGTTCGCGTTCAGGCCGATCTCATGGTGCTCGCGTTCCAGGCCGACCTGACGCGGGTCTGCACCTTCGCCCTCGAGATCGAGCGGAGCGAGCGCGTCTTCCGCGAGCTAGGAATCCGCCAGAACTGGCACGGCGTGTCCCACGATAACGACGAAGAACTCTCCCGCGTCGCCGCCTATCAAGTCGCGCAGTTCGCTTACGTCGTTGACAAGCTGAAACAGGTTCGCGAAGGGGACGGCTCGCTCCTCGATCATTCCATGGTGGTGTTCGGCTCGGCGATGAGCCACGGAAGCCACAATACGAGCAATTTGCCGATCCTGCTGGCGGGTCGCGGCTGCGGCAAGCTCAACCCCGGTCGGCACCTTCGTTTCTCGCGAGAGACGCCGATCTCCAACCTGTGGGTGAGTCTGCTCGACCGGATGGACGTCCGCGTCGACAAGCTCGGCGACAGCCGCGGGCGCCTGAGCGACCTGTAAGGAACGGGGGACGGTCATGCGTTGGACGCTGAGTACTCTGCTGTTAATCGGCGGTGCCGCTCTACCCCTGCGCGCCGACGAGCCGACGAACTTCGACCAGGTCATCGGCCCGTTTCTCACCAAGCACTGCGTCCGGTGCCACGGTGAGACCAAGCCCAAGGGCGACATTTCGCTGCACCAGTTCAAGGACGAAGCGTCACTCCTGAAGGGGCGGAAGGCCTGGGTGAACGTCCTCGACCAGATTCGCGCCGGGTCGATGCCGCCCAAGGGGCATCCCCGCCCGGAGGCGAAAGAAGTCGAGGCATTCCTCAGGGCCGTTACCGAGGTCTTCGATCGGTTCGATCGCACCGCCAAGCCCGACCCGGGACGGGTGACGATGCGGCGTCTGAGCCGAAACGAGTACGTCAACACGATTCGCGACCTCGTCGGCGTCCAATTGACCGTCGACGACAGTTTGTTTCCGCCGGATGAGGTCGGGCTCGGATTCTACAACCTCGGTGACTTCCAGTCGGTCTCCGCCCAGCACATGGATCGATACATCCAGTTGGCCGGGTTGATTACGAAATCGTCCATCGTCGTCGGCAAGCGATCCGATGTTCCGCCGCTGGATGACCGGAGTTGGCGGGAGCCGGATGGGAAGGGGAACCCAAGGGCGCCGCGGTTCTTCCCACCACCACCGCCCGGAAACAAAGGAGGAGGGAACCCGCCGTTCCGCGAACTCAAGGACGGGGAGCCGATCTCTGCCCGCTTCGCGTTCTCGGCCGGGCCGCGGCAAGGCGGGATGTTTCGGCTCACCTGGCAGCTCAAGTCCGTGGCGGCCGGTGACGAAGTCGCGAAGTGTCAAATCCTCCTGGACGGGAAAGTGGTTGCCGGCGGCGACGTCGTTGCGTCGAAGGAGTGGAAACAATACGAGTTTTTCTTCCCGATCAAGCCGGGGGAACACACGCTCGGCATCGCATTGCAGAACCCGTTCACCGATCCCGCCGACTCCACAAAGCGGCGTGAACTGCACGTCAACCGTGACAAGATCGTCCTCGCCGGCCCGCTTGTTCCCGATACCCACGAGTTCCTACTCTCCGCTCCGAGCGATCTCGCGGGCGAGGCCAAGTCGCATTACGTTCTCGAACGATTCGCGACCCGGGCGTTTCGTCGGCCCGCAACCAAGGAAGAAGTCGACCGCCTTCTGAAGATCGCCAAGCAAGCGGAGACGCGGGCGCGCTATTCCCTTTCGGATGCCGCCATCGCTTGGTTCCAGGAACCGAAGGTGCCCAAGCAAGTGGTCGATAAAGTCCGCACGCTGGAATCGCGCGGTCCCTTCGAGCAAAACGAGTTGATGCGTCAGCTCGAGGAAAAGCTGGGCAAGGAGCTGCTCGAGGAGCACCGCGCCGCGATTCTGGAAGTGGTGGAGATGGTCGGCACGCCGCCGAAGTATCTCGTCAAAGCGGCGCATCGGCTCTCCGAGCCGAGACTGCCCGTTGCCGCCACGAACTTGCTGAAGCAATTCGTCCGACGTGGGGCCATGGACGAGGACACGTTCGAGCAATACCTGGGGGATGCCCTGGGGGGGTACTGGCGAAGCCATCGGGACACCATCTTCGCGAGGGCAGACAAGTCTCCAGAGCCGTGGGAGGGGACGATGGCCTTCGCGATGCAGGCGGCGCTCTGTTCGCCGAAGTTCCTCTTCCGGGTGGAAGTGGAGTCTCGCGCGCCGGGCAGGGAGCCGCAGGTGCTCGACGATTACGCCCTCGCCTCGCGCCTCTCGTATTTCCTGTGGAGCTCGATGCCCGATCAGGAACTGATGGATCTGGCCGCAAAGAAGCAACTCCACCCGAACCTCGCCGCGCAGGTCAAGCGCATGCTGGCCGATCCCCGCGCGCAGCAATCGCTCTACGAGGACTTCGCCGAACCGTGGCTCGGTCTGCGGCAGTTGCGGAACGTCAACCCCGACCCGAAGTTGCTCACCAGCGACCCCAGGCGCGAGGCCGAGGCTGCACAACACTTCAAGGACGTCCTCCGGGAGGACATGCTCACCGAGACCCGGCTGTTCTTCCAGGAGATCGTCCGCGAGGACCGCAGCATCCTCGACCTGGTCGACGGGAAATTCACGTACTTGAACCTTCGATTGGCCCAGCATTATGGGCACGGCTTTCCGGGTTTGAAAAACGACGTGTTCACGCGGGTCGATCTGGAAAAGGTACCACGTGGGGGCATCCTGACTCACGGCAGCGTCTTGACGATCACGTCGATGCCGGACCGGACTTCGGTTCCGAAGCGGGGGGTCTGGGTGCTGGAGAGGATGCTGGGTACGCCCCCACCTCCGCCGCCCGCCGACGTGCCCGAACTGGGCAAGGAGAAGGAGGTGGGGGCGAACCTCTCGTTGCGGAAGAGGTTGGAACGCCACCGCACCGACGCGGCGTGCGCGGGCTGTCACGTGCGGATGGACGGCATCGGGTTCGCGCTGGAGAACTTTGATGCGGTCGGCCGGTTCCGGGTGCGCGAGGGCAAAGACGACAAGGAACCCATCGACGTCACGGGCGAACTCCCCTCCGGCGTGAAGGTCGAAGGACCGGCGGGGCTGAAGAAGTATTTGCGGGATCAGAAGAACATGTTCGCCCGCTGCTTAACCGAGAAGATGCTGACGTTCGCCATCGGTCGCGGACTCGACACCTACGACAAGCGCAGCGTCGATGGGATCTTAAAATCCCTCGAATCGAACGACTATCGCTCCTCCGCCTTGGTCACCGCGATCGTGCTGAGCGACCCGTTCCGCATGAGGCGGGGGAGGGATCAAGAATGAAAAGGCAACAATTCGCTCCGGTATGGCCGACGCGTTCACCTCGCCCGTTTCGTAAACCGGCGGAGGATAAACGATGAAAATGACTATCAACCTGAGTGCACTGGCCGCGCTGGCCACGTGGATTGCTTGCGCGACGGCCGTGGACCCGCCGGCGGCCAAACCGGCCGGGGTCAAGGTCGGCCACATGTTGATCCTGTTCGAGTGTGAGGACACCGTCGTCAAGGCTGCGGGCGTTGAGGGACACAAGTGGCTGGGTGGACCCTACATCGGCACCTGGCACGATATTCGGGGAGAGAAGTCACTGCAACCAAAGCGGATGGAACCGCTCGAACGCGGCGACTACGACATGCTGCTGCTCGCGACGCCGCACTGTTACCCGGAAAAGGAATCCTGGTCGGGCCACGTCGGCCTGGATTCGACTCCCGCCCTTCTCTGCAACAAGGGTGTCATGAACAATCCGAAGTTCCGCCTCGTCTGGCAATCGTGGTACTGGCCCCGCACCGAGCGCAAGGGCGACAAAAAGGTGCTCTCGTGGCAACCGCGTAAAGCCCCGCCGGCCGGCCTCCTCGCCCTCGAGAAGCTCACCGACCAAATCAACGCCAAGCACGGCCGGAAGGTGATGGTGATTTCCCCGGTCGAAGAGGCGGTGTGCAAAGTCATCGAAATGGTGGCTGCGGGCAAATTCCCGGGAATCACCGACCCGACGGAGTTGTGGGTTGACGGCGACATGTGGAAGCCCGGCTCGCACCTGCGAACGCTCTTCGCCTACACCAACGTCGCCACAATGTACGGCGTCTCGCCCGTCGGATTGAATCCCGATTTCTCGCCCCTCAAATGGGGCGGCGGCAAGTCCGCCCCGACGGACCCGAAATCGTTCGCGGACCTGGCACCGATCACCGAGGAGCAGCGGAAGGTCCTCCAGCAGATCGCCTGGGACACCGCCACGAACTACTCCTACTCGGGCGTGAAGAAGCCCTGACCGGCAAACGCGGGGCCGTGGCGAATGGAAGGTCAAATGAAAAAAGCACTTGCGAAACAGAGTGCGTTGGCCGTGGCGATTGTGTGGGCCGCGTCACACGCGGTCGCCGAACCGCCGAAGCCGAAGGACGGCCCTTTGGGGATGAAGTTCGTGCCGCTGTCGAAGGGGACGACCTACCTCGGCTGGAACGGAAGGCCCGGTTCGGCAAAGAAGACCGAGATCCGGGAGGGCTTCGAGATCGCCGTTCACGCCGTCACCCAAGGGCAGTGGGTGACGTTGATGGACAAGAACCCGAGCCTCTTCTGCCGACTGCGGAAAAAGAACGAGTTGAAGGACATCCCGGATGAGGATCTCAATCAATTCCCGGTCGAGCACGTGTCGTGGAAGGACGCACAGGAGTTCATCAAGAAGCTGAACGAGGCGGAGGTGGGGAAGGGCTACGTCTACCGCTTGCCGACGGAGGAGGAGTGGGAGTACGCCTGTCGCGGCGGCGCGACGACGGTAGAGGAGTGCTCCTATCACTTCTACTTCGAGAAGCCGACGCAAGATCTCTCTTCGCGGCAGGCAAATTTTGATGGGAGCTATCCGTGCGGTAAGGGAGAGAAAGGACCGTACTTGTTACGGACGACCAAGGTGGGCTCCTACCCGCCGAACAAGCTGGGCCTCTACGACATGCACGGCAACGTCGTGCAATGGACCGACAGCCTCTGGGAAGAAAAGGGCACGGCGCGGGTTTGCCGGGGCGGCTCCTGGGACTTCGAGGGGGACCTCTGCCAAGCAAATGTCCGCCGCGGGAACACGCCGGACTACAAGGGCCGCAACATCGGCCTCCGGCTGGTCCGGGTTCCCGTTCGGTAGAGGTGCAAAGGATCAATGACGAACAAGAGGCGTGGTCTTGAACCACGACGGGAGGGGCCGCCGGGAAGACTGTTCTCACCCGGCGCTGGCGTTCGCGCCCTGTGAAATCGACCAGCAGTACAACCAGCCGCCATTGGACGGAATGAAAGGAAAACATGATGAACAAGTTACTCGCCAGTTTGGCTCTTGGGCTGGTCGCGGGGCTGGCCGCAGAATCACCGGCTCAGCCGCTGGACAAGGCGGGAGAGGCCGCAGCGAAGAAACTGTTCGATGCCCAGACGATCGGAGTCGAACTGAAGTTGCAGGGCGAATACGTCGGCAAGGACGGAGACAAGCAGGTCGGCATTCAGGTGGTCGCGCGGGGCGACAAGTCGTTCCACGCGCTGGTCCTGGAAGGCGGCCTGCCGGGCGACGGCTGGGACGGCGGCCGGTACGGCCTGCTGGAGAGCGGCCCCCTGTCGGATGGGAAGGTGGAGTTCCGTTCCCCGAGCGACGACGGGACCGGCGCGGTGCTCGACGAGAACGGCCTGGCACTCCAGCGCGGCTTGCAGAAGAAGATCCTGTTGAAGCGAGTCGAACGCAAGAGCCCGACCCTGGGGAAGCAACCGCCCGCGGGTGCGATCGTTCTCTTCGGGGGCGAGAAACAGAACGTGGACGCGTTCGAGGAGCGCAAGGACATCGAGGGGACGACCGCGCCTGTGATGTTCGAAGGCAACTTGATGGCGGGGGCGGTCACGAAGCGGAAGTTCCGGGACTACACCTTGCACGTGGAGTTCATGACCGGCTGGGAGCCGCAGAACATCCCGTGGCGCAGGGCGGATTCGGGCATCTACATGCTCGCCCGCTACGAGGTGGCGATCGGGGACAGCTTCGGGTTCGATTTCGACCTGTCGGGTGCGACCAGCCCGCAACGGCCCAAGTTACTCGACGAGAAGGGCAAGGCGCCGAAGTTCCCGGCCGCGAAGGGCAACGGTGCGCCGCGCGTTTGCGGGAGCGTGTTCACCTACCCGAGCAAGGTGCCGAACTCGTGCCTCCCGCCGCTGGTCTGGCAGACCCTCGACATCGACTTCAAGGCGCCGCGCTTCGATGACAAGGGGAAGAAGACGGCGAAGGCGGTGATCTCGGTGAAGCTGAACGGGCACCAGACCGTGGACAAGTTGGAGGTCAACGGCCCGACGCCGCACGGCTTCAAGGGTCCGGAAACCGCGGACGGTCCCATCTGGTTCGAGGCCTTCGGGCGCCGCGTGCTGTACCGCAACATCTGGCTCGTGGAACAGCCCTGAAATCCAGTCGCATCCTCGGCTCGCTGACGGTGCTCGCGCCGACCCGCCGAGCGGTTCGCACCTGACCGCCCGCTCGGACGCACGGAGATGACATCCCATGCCCGAATCGAACTCCCTCCAGGCCGTAAGCGACCGCGTCCGCTGCTCGCGCCGCGACTGGCTACAGTTGACCGCGGCCGGCTTCGGGTCGTACATCTTCGCCGGCGGCCGGCGGGGCAGCCCGCTTTGCGCCAAGCCGGCCGCCGGGCGCGGGCCGCGCGCCAAGAGCAGCATCCTGCTGTTCATGACCGGCGGTCCCGCACAGCACGAGACCTTCGACCCGAAGCCCGACGCGCCCGCAAACGTGCGTGGCGAGTTCGGGGCCATCGATACGTCGGTGCCGGGCGTGCGGATCTCGGAACTGATGCCCCGCATGGCCAAGCAGGCTCACCGCTACGCGATCCTGCGGAGCACGTACCACAAGGAGAACGGGCACGGGCCTGCGACCCACTGGAGCCTGACCGGGAAGGTCGCGGTGCCGCGGCCGCGCACCGGGAGCGAGCCGTCGCCGGCGCGCATCGACCCGCCCTGCGTCGGCGGCGTGGTGCGGCAGCTGAAGGGTGACCGTAACGGCCTGCCCGGGGCCGTCCAGTTGCCGGCGCGCATCGGCGATCAGAACACATTCCTCTGGGCCGGCCAGCATGCCGGGTACCTGGGCGAGCGCTACGACCCGCTGATGCTCACCGACGAGACCTGGCTCCCCGGCGACCTCCCGCCGGCTTTCAGGCCGAACCCCCAGGTCGGCGAGGAGCGGCTGCGGACTCGCTCGCACCTGCTTCAGGGTCTGGAGGGCGCCCAGAAGGGGGTCACCGGGCAGCCGGTCGATTCCTTCAAGATCAACCGGGAGCGGGCCCTGAGCGTGCTCGACTCGACCACGGCTTGGGAGGCGTTCCTGCTCAAGAACGAGAAGCCGGAGACGGTCGCCCGCTACGGCGACACCCGGTTCGGGCGGAGCTGCCTGATCGCCCGTCGGCTGGTGGAGGCCGGCGTGGGCCACGTCACGGTGACGTGGTACCCCGACCCGCCGACGAAGTTCAACTCGGAGGCCAACTTCGACACGCACGGCAAGCACTTCACGAAGATGAAGAACCTGCTCATGCCGCCAGTGGACCGGGCGTTCGCGGCGCTGCTCGAGGACCTGGCCGAGCGCGGCCTGCTCGACGAGACGCTCGTCGCGTGGACCGGCGAGTTCGGCCGCACCCCGAAGGTCAACGGCGGGGCCGGGCGGGACCACTGGGGGAACGTGTTCAGTACTGTCCTCGCCGGCGGCGGGGTCCGCGGCGGCCAGGTGCTGGGCTCGTCCGACAGTCAGGGTGCGGAGCCGAAGAACGACCCGGTCCACGTGTCCCGGTTCGTCGCCACGATGCTCTACGCCCACGGCTGGGACGAGGGGACGCCGGTCTACTCGGCCGACCGCCGGCCGCAGTTCTTCATGCCGGGCAAGCCACTCGAAGAGTTGTTCTGAGCGCACGCGACGAACGGCCGCTGGTAACCCTTCCCCACTCCTGGGCGCAAGAGATGAACATTCCCGACAGCGCACCGAAGATGGTCCCGCCGGATCAACTCGACCGCCGCACGGCGCTCAAGGGCGTCACCCTCGGGGCCGGGGCGGTCGTACTCCGGCCCTTCGTGGGCGCGCTCGCGGCCGAGGACAAGGTGCCGGCCGGGCTGCGCGTCCAGCCCCAGGGGAACAGTTGGAGTTTCAGCGTCGGCAGGCTGCGCGCCTTGGAGGCCGCGGCGGGGATCAGGGGCAGCGAGTACTACGCCCCCTCGGAGGTCGTCGAGGGGAAGCCCAGGCCCGTGTACCTGCCGGGCTGTCTCAACGGCACCAGGAAGGGGTCCGGGGAGGGGGCGACGCTGAAGGCGCGGCTGGAGGCGGGGAAGATCGACGTGTTCAGCTACACGCACTCCGGATGGCACGAGACCGACATCGCCGGGGAGGTCGCCGCGTTCGGCTTCACGCACAACAAGAGCTTCCGCGTGTTGTGGCAGGCTGGCTGGATGGTCCACGACGGGCTCGGCGTCAGCAAGAACGGCCCGGCCCGCGACGCCGTCAAGATCGCCGACCTCCGGGCCGCACTCGACAAGGCCCGCAAGCCCGTCGAGGAGAAGATCGGGGCGATCAACAAGAAGCTGGGACAACGGGTCGTGCCCGTGGGCGACGCCTTCGTGAAGATGCGCCGGATGGTCGTCGGGGGGACGTTCCCCGGCGTGACGAAGCAATCGGAACTGTTCAACGACGACATGCCCCACCAGGGGCGGCTCGGGTCGCTGCTCCAGGACTATTGCGTCTTCGCCGCCCTGTACCACAAGTCCCCCGTGGGCCTGGAACTCAAGCTCGACAAGGAAACCACTCCGGAACAGAGCGGCGTCCTCCAGAAGATCGCCTGGGAGACCGTGTCCGGGTACCCGCTCGCGTGCCTCCCGAAAGAGCCGCGCAAAGAGAAGTGAAACAGGGAACTCCTTCGGGCAAAGTCGGGGACGAATAGCGTGACCGCGGCGCGCCACTCGGGTACATTCGAGCGTGCCATCGAACCCCGCCCCGCCGACCGCCTCCGCACTCCCCGACACCGGACCGATGACCACTCGCACCCTCCTCGCCGCACTGGCTGTGCTCGTGCTTTCGGACCGCGCCGCGGCGGGCGACGCCGACTTCGCCCGCGACGTGCGCCCGGTCCTCCAGAAGAACTGCTTCCGGTGCCACGGCGAGCGCAAGCAGGAGGGCGGGCTGCGGCTCGACGTGCGCCGCCGCGCGCTCGCCGGGGGCGACACCGGCCCCGCGGTCGTGCCCGGGAAGCTCGATGGCGAACTGCTCAGGCGCGTCACTGCCCGGGACGAGAAGCTGCGCATGCCGCCCGACGAACCCCTCGCGGACGGGGACGTCGCGACCCTCCGCAAGTGGATCGAGCAGGGGGCGACCTGGCCGGACGAGTTCGCCGGCAAGGAGCCCGCCGCGGACCACTGGGCGTTCAGGCCGCTCAAGCGCCCCGCGGTTCCTGAAATCCGCAATCCGCAATCCGCAATCCGCAATGACGTGGACCGGTTCGTCGTCGCGAAGTTGAGCGACAGCGGGTTGGCCCTCTCGCCGCCGGCTGGCGGGAGGACGCTCGCGCGGCGGCTGTACCTCGACCTGACCGGGCTCCCGCCGGCGCCCGAGGACCTGAAGCGGTTCCTCGACGACCCGGCCCCGAACGCCTACGAGAAGCTGGTCGACCGGCTGCTGGCGAGCGACCACTTCGGCGAGCGGTGGGGGCGGCACTGGCTCGACATCGCCCGGTTCGCCGAGAGCGACGGGTACGAGAACGACAACCTGCGCCACGATGCCTGGCGGTTCCGCGATTGGGTCATAGGCGCGGTCAACTCGGATCGGCCGTTCGACCAGTTCTCGGTCGAGCAACTCGCCGGTGATCTGCTCCCGAACGCGACGCCCGAACAGAAGGTGGCGGCCGGGTTCCACCGCAACACACTCTGGAACAGCGCCGCGTCCGGGGACAAGGAAGAGTTCCGCACCTACGCGGTCAAGGACCGGACCGACACGACCGCGATGGTCTGGATGGGCCTCACCGCCGCGTGCGCGCAGTGCCACACGCACAAGTACGACCCGATCGGGCACCGCGAGTACTACTCGCTCTACGCGTTCTTCAACCGCACCGACAACGCGGAGGTGAAGCTGCCCGATGGGAAGACGGCGCCGACGCTGAAGGAGGTGACGCGCGAGACCCGGGTCCACCTGCGCGGGAACTTCCTCCGCCCGGGCCCGGTGGTGACGCCCGGCACGCCGGCGTTCCTCCCGCCCTTGAAGGCCCGCGGCCGAACTCCCGACCGGCTCGATCTCGCCCGGTGGTTGTTCGACCTGGCGCACCCGCTGACGGCACGGGTCGCGGCCAACCACGTCTGGCAGCACCTGTTCGGGGTCGGCCTCGTCCCGACGCCGGACAACTTCGGGCTCAACGGCACGCGCCCGACGCACCCGGAACAGCTCGACTGGCTCGCGACCGAATACGTGCGCCTGAAGTGGTCGCGCAAGGCGCTGATTCGCCTCATCGTGACCTCCGCAACCTACCGCCAGTCATCGAATCGCCCGGTGAACGATCGCGACCCGGGCAACGAACTGTTCGGGCGGCAGAACCGCTACCGCGTGGAAGCGGAGATCGTCCGTGACCTCGCGCTTTCTGTCAGCGGACTGCTCAACACAAAACTCGGGGGGCCGTCCATCGTGCCGCCATTCCCGGACGGGCTGCTCGATCAGAAGTTCACGAGCGAGTCGCTGAAGATGCCCGGCCCGGACCGGCACCGGCGCGGGGTCTACATTCACGTGCAGCGCACGCTCCCGCATCCGTCGCTGCTGGTGTTCGACGGGGCCGACGGGAACGCCCCGTGCCCTCGCCGCGACCGCAGCGTCACCCCGCTCCAGGCGCTGGCGCTCCTCAACGACCCGGTGTTCGTCGAGTGCGCGCGGGCTCTTGGCGACCGTTTGCGGAAGTCCGCCGCCGGCGACGAGGCCCGGCTGCGGTTGGCGTTCGAGCTGTGTCTTTCTCGCCCGCCATCCGACCGCGAGCTGAAGGTGCTGACGGACCTCGTCGCGCGCCAGCGGAAGCTCGGCGCGACCGACGAGCAGGTGTGGCTCGGGGTCGCTCGGACGATGCTCAACCTCGACGAGTTCACCACGCGGGAGTAGCCGTGCCTTTTCTCTTCAACAGACGGCAGCTTCTCGCCCGCACCGCGGGCGGAATGGGCGTTGCCGCGCTTGCTTCTCTTCTCGCGCAGGATGGGCTCGCCGAAGACAGCCGGGATAAACCCGGCCGCTCGCAAGGCGCGCACTTCAGAGCGACCGCCAAGAGCGCGATCTTCGTGTTCCTGGTCGGCGGCACGAGCCAGGTCGATCTGTTCGACCCGAAGCCGGAACTCGCGAAGCTCCACGGCAAGCCGATCCCCGAATCGTTCCGCGAGGGCGTGCGGCTCGGCCAGACGAACTACTCCGCCCCGGTCATGCGGTCGCCGTGGAAGTTCCGGCGCTACGGCAAGTGCGGGACGGAACTGTCGGAATTGCTGCCCGAGATCGGGTCGTGCGCCGACGACTTCACGCTCGTGCGCTCGATGCACCACGACGCGTTCGACCACGCCCCCGGCGAACTGATGCTCTGCACCGGGAAGGACCAGCCCGGGCGCCCGACGATCGGGTCGTGGCTCACGTATGGGCTCGGTAGCGCCTCGAAGGATCTCCCCGGGTACGTCGTGCTGCTCAACGGCCGGTCGCCGAAGGCGCGGAGCCTCGTGTGGGGCAACGGGTTCCTCCCGGCTACGCACCAGGGGGTCTTGTTCCGCGGGAAGGGTTCGCCGATCCTCGACCTCGCCACGCCGAGGGACATCACGCCCGAGATGCACCGCGCACAGCTCGACGCGATCCGCGACCTCAACGCGCTCAAGAAGGAAGCGACCGGGGACCCGAAGCTCGACGCGCAGATCGCGGCTTACGAGCTGGCGTACCGGATGCAGACGGCGGCCCCGGAACTGTGCGACCTGGCGAAGGAGCCGAAAGTGATCCTCGATGCGTACGGCGAGAGCGGGTTCGGGCGCAGTCTGTTGCTTGCACGGCGGCTGGTCGAGCGCGGGGTGCGGTTCGTGACCGTCACGCACCACGAGTGGGACCACCACGGCAACATCGCCGACGAGGTTCCGAAGGCCTGCCGCGAGATCGACCGCCCCATCGCCACGCTGCTGAAGGATCTCAAGCAGCGCGGCGCGCTCGCCTCGACTCTGGTGGCGTGCGTGAGCGAGTTCGGAAGAACCGCAATCACGCAGGGGGGGAACATGGCGAGCGCCGGCCGTGACCACCACCCGCACGCGTTCAGCGTGTTCCTCGCCGGCGGGGGCATCAAGGGCGGGCAAGTTTACGGCGCGAGTGACGAACTCGGCTGGAAGGTGGCGGAGGACGGCGTCCACATGAACGACTTCCACGCGACGCTGCTGCACCTGTTCGGGCTCGACCATAAGAAGCTGACGTTCCGCCACCAGGGGCTCGACATGCGACTGACCGACGTTGCCGGGAAGGTCGTGGCGAAGTTGCTCGCGTGACGCGGGTTCCGGCGTACGGACTGCTTTCCCGCACGCGAGGAGGTGCGACAGGTCCGAATCGAACCAGACCGACCGTTCGTCGCCCCGCGATGCGCTGATGACGCGGCCGCGCCCCGAACCGCTGCCGACGCCGCTCGGCCCGGCCGGGCCGGAATCGTGCGGCCGCCCGGCCGACCCGCGCCCGGTGCCACGAATGGGCCAGGGCGACCCGGACAAAACGAACCCGCGGCCCGCGCCGCCGTCAAGGTCGCCGACCTCCGGGCCGCGCTCGACAAGGCCCGCAAGCCCGTCGAGGAGAAGATCGGGGCGATCAACAACAAGCTCGGCCAGCGGGTCGTGCCCGTGGGCGACGCCTTCGTGAAGATGCGCCGGATGGTCGTCGGGGGGACGTTCCCCGGGTGACCAAGCGATCGGAGCTGTTCAACGACGACGTGCCCCACCAGGGGCGGCTCGGGTCCCTCCTGCAGGACTGCTGCGCCTTCGCCGCCCTGTACCACAAGCCCCCCGCGGGCATGGAACTCGAGCGCGACAAGGGAATCGCCCCGGACCAGAGCGCCGCCCTCCAGAAGATCGCCTGGGGGACGGTGTCCCGGTACCCGCCCTCGGGCCTCCCGAACGAGCCGGGCAAAGAGAAGTGAAACTGGGGAATTCATCCTGTTTTTCGAAATATGGACGCGGGATTTTGAGCCGTTGGGCTAACGGATAAATGGAAACTGTGATCCCGATGGCGTTCTGACGACCTGCCCATGGCCTTGCGGCTCACCTGGAAATTCCCCCGGCGGACGCCCCCTCGAGACCCCGAAACTAAGCCATGAATACTCCTGACAACACACCGAAGATGGTCACGCCGGACCAACTGGACCGCCGGGCGACGCTCAAGGGCGTCACGCTCGGGGCCGGGGCCGTCGTGCTCCAGCCGTTCTTGAAAGCCCTGGCGGCCGAGGCACGCGGCGAGGCGCCTCCGCCGCGGCTCGTCTTCGTCGTCGAGGCCAACGGACTGTGGGAGTCGCACGTCCGACCAAAGGACCTGGGCGCGGATGGAAAACACGGATGGAACAGCGCGGCGGACAAGCTGTTCGATTCGCCACTCGCGAACCACAAACTGCCCGAAGCGATCGCGCCGCTGGAGGGGCTCAAGGATCGGATGTCGATCGTGTTGGGGTTGTCGAGCAAGCACGTCAACCCGAACCACGGCGGCGGGTACGGGGTGTTCAACTGTTGTGCTCA
Source organism: Gemmata sp. (assembly GCA_022843445.1). Classification (GTDB taxonomy): domain Bacteria; phylum Planctomycetota; class Planctomycetia; order Gemmatales; family Gemmataceae; genus Gemmata. The sequence goes on along the minus strand of JALHNS010000018.1, from coordinate 12,747 downwards.
GGGTGGCGGGCGCTTCGCGGCGCACGCGCAGACGATCGACTACGCGTTTGCTGCGAAGGTGCCGGCAGTGCTTCCGGTCGTCGGGTTGGGGGTGCCGGCCGGCGCCGACCGGGTCTTCACCAACTGGCTGTCGGTGAGTTCGCCGGGAAGGCCGCTGCCGTACATCTGCCAGCCGGAGGTCGCGTTCCAGGCGCTCTTCGGCAGCGCGGCGGAGGGGGACGCGGGCAAGGCATTTCAGGCCCGGAACAAGCTGCTGGACTGGTGCCGCTCGGACATCAAGCGGGTGCGGGAAGAGCTTCCCGCGATGGACCGGGAGAAGCTCGACGTGTACCTCGACACGTTCGAACAGTTGCGGTCGCGACAACAAAAGCTCAGCGACATCAAGGACCGTTTGAAGGCCAACCTGCCCGCCCTCGACAAGTTCGACTGCAAGCGGACGACCGGCCGCTTCGAGGCCCAGTGCTCCGTGGCGGTGGCGGCGTTGGCCTCGCGGCTGACGAACGTGGCGGTGATCGACACGGCCTGCGGCTACCAGGGCTACCACACCTGGAAGGATCTCGGCGTGACGGTCGATGGCCATGCGATCGGCCACACGCACCCCGATGATCCCAGGCGTAACCAGTCTGCCGTGCCCATCCGCCGCTTCTACGCCGAGCGGATCGCCGACCTCGCCCGGCGGATGGCCGCGGTGAAGGAAGGGAACGGCACGATGCTCGACAACTCGCTCATCGTCTACCTCAGCGACTCCGCCGAGGAGCACCACGGGCAGGGTCAACAGTGGCCGATGATCCTGGTCGGCAACCTCGGCGGTCGGTTGAAGACGGCGGGCCGGTTCCTGCAGTACCCCGGTTACAACAAGGCCGGCCACCGGACGATGTCCAACTTCTTCCTGGCGCTTTTGCACGCCGTCGGAGACAGGCGCGAGAAGTTCGGCGAGCCCGACCGCGAGCTCCGGGACATCGACACGGCCGGCCCGCTGGCCGAGATCCTGGCGTAGCCACCTGAGGCGTGCGGGACGCGCATCGGCGGGGGCGCTCCCGCTCTCGCTTCTCAAGGCGGTCAGTGGTCGCTGTAGCAAGTAGCATCGTGAGGCTTCCATGCGATACGGGATCTGGAGCCTGGTGTGTGTCGGTCTGCTCGCCCCCGCGTTCGGCCGGGCCGCGGAGCCGGACCGGAGCAAGGAGTTGAGCGTCGATGAGGCCAGGCGGCTGTCGCAGGACAGGAGCGGCCCGCTGCTCCTCGACGGCCTGACCACACTCTCGCCCGAGGAGGCCAAGGAGTTGGCCCGGTTCGACGGCTGGCTGTCGCTCAACGGGCTCGCGTCGCTCTCGGACGAATCCGCGGGAGCGCTCGGCCAGCACAAGGGGCCGCTGCACCTCAACGGGTTGACGAAGCTCTCGGACGAGTCGGCAGCGGCGCTTGCCCGTCACTCCGGCGCGCTGTCCCTGAACGGGTTGACGTCGCTCTCCGACAAGGCCGCCGCGGATCTCTTCAAGCAAACAGGTGGACGCCTTTACCTCCACGGCGTCGCCACTCTTTCGCCCGAGGCGGCCCGGGCGCTGTCGCAACGCAAAGGGGGCCCCCAGGCGGGCCCGGTTCAGCTCCACGGCTTGACGTCGCTTTCGCCCGAGACGGCGGCGGCGCTGGCGGGGTTGCACGGGCATCAGTGGGACGGCCGACTCCCCAACATCAAAACCCTCCCCGACGACGTGGCACAGGCGTTCGACAAGCGGGAGGGCGGTCTTGCTCTGGAAGGGTTGACCGCACTCTCGGACGAGGCGGCCAAGGTTCTCGGGCCGAAGCTCGACGGCCGCCTCCCCGCGCTCAAGACACTGTCGCCCGGGGCGGCCAAGGGGCTGTCCAAGATCCGCGGTCCCATCGTCCTCGACGGACTGACGACTCTCCCCGACGACGCGGCTGTGGCCCTGGGGGGCGACCACTCCAGGGATCTGCACCTCAACGGCCTCGCGGCGCTTTCACCTGTCGCGGCCAAGGCCCTCTGCAAGCGCGAGGGGGACCTCTACCTCAACGGCCTGACCACGGTCTCGGAGGAAACGCTCAAGGCGCTCGCCGAACACAAGGCGCCCGGGTTCGCCCGCCCCGTCGTCTACCTCAAGAGCGCGACGACGCTGTCCGACGAAGGCGTGGCGATCCTGGCGGCGTGGCCGAAGTGGTGCGGCGAGCTGCCGGCCCTGGCGACAATTTCCGAAAAGGCCGCGTTGGCGCTCGCCTCGTCGCAGAACTGGGACGGGAAGCTGCCCGCCGTCAAGGCACTGTCCCCCGAGGCGGCAAGGGCGCTGGCCCGGCGCCGGGGCAATCTGACCCTCGATGCCTTGACGACGCTCTCCGACGAGGCGGCCGCGGAACTGGCCGGCCACAAGGAAGGGACACTCTCCCTCAACGGGGTGGCCAACCTCGCGCCCAAGGCCGCCGCAGCCCTGGCCGGGCACCGGGCGCGGCTGTCCCTCAACGGGTTGACGACCGTCCCCGACGACGTTGCCAAAGTCCTGTCGGGTCACCAGGGCGACTGGCTGTTCCTCGACGGGCTGACCACGCTCTCCGACGAGGCGGCCGGGGCACTGGCGAAGCACGAGGGCGTCGTCTCGCTCGCCGGGCTGACGAGGCTCTCGCCCGAGGCGGTGAAACGATTGCGAGCGAACGCCCGGCTCATCCTCCCCGCGAGTGTCCGGGCTGCGGCCGTTCACGCGCCCGTGAAGGCCGACGAGAAGTTCGTCCGCACCTTCCTCGACGCGCACTGCGCGAGCTGCCACGACGCCGGCACCAAGGCGGGCGACTTCACACTGGACGCGCTGGCGAGGGACGACATCGGCGGGCGCGTGGCCTACGCGTCGGTCCTGGAGCGGCTCCGCGCCGGGGACATGCCCCCGCCGTCGAAGAAGGACCGCCCCGACCCCGCCGGGGCGGCCGGGGTGGTGAAGTGGGTCGAGGCGAAACTCGACACCCCGCTGCCGGGAAAGCCGGCCTATTACCCCGTGCGGGAGAAGCCGATCGACGGGAACCGGCTGCCGAACGCGATCCTCTTCGGCGGGCCGCGCGGGCCGAGCGTCCCGCCCCCGCCGCGGCTCTGGCGCCTCTCGCCCTCGGCCTACACCAAGTTGCTGACCGGCGAGTTCAAGGCGGGGGGATTGCAGCAGCCGTTCGGGCTGATCCAGGACGCGGGCTTCCGGGATTTCGCCTCCCTGTACGCGCCCGACGAGGGGGCCACCGGGCTCCTCCTCTTGAATGCGGAACTGGTGGTCGCGGAGCAGGTCCGTGGCTACCAACTGGTGAACGTCCTCGACAGCCCCGCCGTGGGCAAGGAGAACCTCTGGCCGGGCGAGGCCCGCACCAAGGCCGCGACGCCGGCGGAGCAGGACCGGCTCAAGAAGGGCGTTCGGGTGCGCCAGGGGAATGGCGTCCTCGCCCCGCTCTTGCACCCGGGCGTCAAGGCGAACAAGGAGGAGTTGGAGAAGGCTGTCCGCCAACAGTACCAACTCGCCGTCGCCCGACCGCCGAACGTCAAGGAACTCGCCAGCGTCGTCGCGCTGTACGAGGACATCTGCAGGGACGGGGATTGTGCCATCGCCGGCAGGACGGTCCTCATGGCCCCCCTGATGACGCCCGAGGCAATCCTCCGGTTCGAGGTCGGCCTGGGCGCCGAGGTCCGCCCGGACGTCAAAATGCTGTCGCCGCGAGAGGCCGCATTAGCGGTCAGCCTTGCGCTTTCGGACAAGCGCGACCTCGGCCTGCTCTCGGCCGCCGCCCAGGGCAAGCTGACCACGCGCGCGGAAGTCGCCGAGGCCGTGCGGCGGATCCTCGATGACCCGAAGTTCGAGAAGTCCCGGGTGCTGTGGTTCTTCCGCGAGTACTTCGACTATTACCGCGCGCCCGAGGTGTTCAAGGATCCGCTGCCGGATTATTTGCAGCGCCGCGGCGTCTACTACAACCCGCGGGGGTACGTCGCGGACACCGACGCCCTGGTCCTGCGCGTCCTCGGGCAAGACCGCGACGTCCTCAAGGAGTTGCTGACGACGAAGGAATCGTTCCCCGGCCGCGGCAACGAGGAGCAGTTCGGCCCGAACTTCCCGGCATTCCGCCGTCTGCCTCCCGGTATCGACGAGAACCGGGGGAAGGTGAACCCGGGCCGCATCGGCGTGCTCATGCAGCCGGGTTGGCAGGTGGCGTGGTCCACGAACTTCCACAACGACATCGTCCGCCGCGGCCGATGGGTGCGCGAGCACCTCCTGGGCGGGCGCGTGCCGGACCTGCCGATCAACGTGGCCGCCATGATCCCCGACGACCCGCACCGCACCCTGCGGCAGCGGCAGATGGTGACGCGCGAGGCCCAGTGCTGGAAGTGCCACTACCGCATGGACGAACTTGGGCTGCCGTTTGAGGACGCCACCCACTACGGCTTCCCCCGCGTGACCGAAACGGTACTCGACGTGGAGGCCACCGCGGAGGCGGTACGGGTGTGGAAGGACCGCAACGCGAAGGTGTACCGCGAAGCCCCTCTGGACCCGACCGGGTTCATCCGCCACAGCGGCGACCCGGCGCTCGACGGCCCGGTTCGAGACGCCCCGGAGATGCTGCGCCGCTTGGCCGATTCGGGCCGCGTGCGGCAGGTGTTCATCCGCCACGCCTTCCGCTACTTCCTGGGCCGCAACGAGACCCCCGGCGACGCGGTCACACTCCAGGAGGCCGAGAAGGCGTACCTCGACGGCGACGGCAGTTTCAAGGAGTTGCTGGTGTCGCTGCTGTCGTCTGAGTCCTTCCTCTACCGCACCGTTCCGAATTCCCCCGCAGGAGCCAAACCATGAATGTCCATCAAACGGCACTGAAGATGGTCACGCCGGGCCGGCTCGACCGGCGCACGGCGCTCAAGGGCGTCACGCTCGGGGCCGGGGCGGTCGCGCTCCAGCCGTTCCTGCAGCGGCTCGCGGCCGAGGAGGCCGGGCAGGCGCCGCCGAAGCGGTTCATCTTCTTCATGGAGAGCAACGGCCTCTATCCGCACCACGTCCAGCCGAAAGGGGTCGAGAGGGGCAAGGGCGACCGGCTGATCGACCTGCCGCTCGCGGACCTCGAACTGCCGGAGGCCATCGCGCCGCTCGCGCCGTTCAAGAAGCGGCTGGGGATCATCCAGAACCTCTCGCACAAGATCTCCGGCGGCGGCGACCACGGCAAGGGCTACGGCGGGCTCGGCTGCTTCAACTGGCGCCGCGGGGTGGCCGGTCAGACCATCGACCACGCCCTCGGCTCCGCCCAGCAGAGCATCATTCCGGTGCTCGGGCTGTGCGTCCCGCCCTCGGCGAACGCCGCGTTCGCCAACTCCGTCTCGGCCGGCGCCCCCGCCGACCGACCCCCATGGTCTGTCAGCCGGACCTCGCGTTCCGGATGCTGTTCGGCAGCGTGGCCGGGGGCGACGCGGGCAAGGAGTACCAGGCCCGCAACAAGCTGCTGGACTGGTGCCGCGACGACATCAAACGGGTGCGGGCCGAACTGCCCGCGATGGACCGGGAGAACCTCGACGTGTACCTCGACACGTTCGAGCAGATGCGAACCCGTCAGGACCGGGTGAACGAGAACCGCGAACGGCTCCGGGCCAACCTGCCCGCCCTCGACAAGTTCGACTCCAAGCGGACGACGCAACGCTTCGAGGCACAATGTTCGATCGCCGCCGCCTCCCTCGCGTCGGGGCTGACGAACGTTGTGACGCTCGACGCCGCCGGCGGCATCGGCCTGTACCACACGTGGACCGAGCTGGGCGTCACCAAGGACGGCCACGCGATCGGCCACTCGGCCGACGCGCCCGACAGCGTGAAGTTCGCCGTCGCGATCCGCCGCTTCCACGCCGAGCGCGTCGCCGACCTGGCCCGCCGCCTGGATGCCGTGCGCGAGGGCAACGGCACGATGCTCGACAACACGCTCATCGTTTGGATGAGCGACTCGGGCGAGGGGCACCACGGCTTCTGTGCGGAGTGGCCGCTGGTGCTGGTGGGCGGCCTGGGCGGGAAGCTCAAGACCGCCGGCCGGTTCCTGCAGTTCCCGGCCTACCGGGAGGGGGCGAAGGAGACCGCCAACCGGACGGTCCGCAACTTCTACCTGGCGCTGCTGCACGCGGCGGGCGACAGGCGCGAGAACTTCGGCGAACTCGACCCGCAGATGCCGGCCGCGGCCCAGAACGGCCCCTTGGCTGAGATCCTGGCGTGATACGCCATCTGATCCCGAGGTTGAACCAGCAAGCCGACCGTTCCGGACGACGCCCGACGGCTCCGAGCCGACCCAGGAACTGCTGTAGTCGGTGCGCCCGAGAAGGAATAACGTCACGCAACGATGACGATCGGGAAGTGGTCCTCGCTCGCTGAACCCCAGAGACCAGGTCATGAACAAGCAGCTTCCTTCGACCTGCGGCTCCCAGGAGCACTCGCTCAACCGGCGCGCGTTTCTTGGGGGCGTCGGCGGCTTCGCCGGTGGACTCGCCGGGCTGGACGCGCTCGGCAATCCGCTGTTGGCCAACCAACTGGAGAAACGCCACAAGCGCGTCATCCTCCTCTGGATGGCCGGGGGGCTGAGCCAGTTCGAGAGCTGGGACCCGAAGCCCGGGCGGAAGACGGGCGGCCCCTTCCGCGCAATTCAAACCTCGGTGCCCGGATACCGGATGAGCGAACTGATGCCGATGATGGCGTCGCGGATTCACAAATCGGCCGTCATACGCTCCTTCAGCAGCCCGAACACCGGCCACACCGGGGCGAGCGTCTTCGCACTCATGAGCGGGGACCGGCAGGACACGGGCACCCTGCGCACCCCGTCATTGGGGTGCCTGCTGGGCCGCGAACTGTCCCAGCCCGGACTGCCCGACCACGTGTCGTTCTGGAACGCCACCTGGCCGTTCAGCGGCGGCGACAAGCAGCTCGATTTCGCCCTCTTCCTCGGGGCGCGCCACGAGGCGATCAACATCGCCGGCAAGCTCGCCCCGGACGGCATCCAACTCCCCGCATCACTGACGGACAACGACCACCGTGCCCGCGAGGCGCTCCGCGAGCAGTTGGCGGCCCGGTTTCAGGAGAACCGCAGCGGCAACGGCACGGTCGCCAGCCACGGCGGGTCCTACCAACGTGTCCGCGGCATCATGGACATCGCCGGCCTGTTCGACATCTCCCGCGAGCCGCTTAAGATTCGCGAGCGCTACGGCCATTCGCTGTTCGGACAGCAGGCCCTGGTGGCACGCCGGCTCATCGAGGCCGGCGTGCCGTTTGTTCGCTTGACCGACGGGTGGTGGGATTCGCACGGCGAGAACTTCGAGATCCACGCGTCCAAGGTTCCCACGCTCGATCGGGTGATGTCCGCCCTGCTCGAAGACCTGGAGCAACGCGGCCTGTTGCAGGACACCCTGGTCGTGACCTTTGCCGAGATGGGGCGGACGCCGCAAATCAACGCCCAGCGGGGCCGCGACCACTGGGGGGCGTGCTGGAGCGTGACGCTGACCGGGTGCGGCATCAAGCCCGGCGTCATTCACGGCAGTACGAACGCCGACGGCACCGCGGTCGCCACCGATCGCGTGACGGCCGCGCAGTTCTTCGCAACGATCTTCCAGGCCGTGGGGATCGACCACCAAAAGGAATACACCTCGGCCGACGGCCGACCGATCCGACTGACCCCCTACAACACGGAACCGGTCCGCGCGGTGTTGGCCTGATCCATCCACGAGAAAAACCAGCCGGAGATTGACATGCCGCCTCCCAACCTCGATCGGGTGAAGATCAGCAAAACGGTGACGCAGCCCGGCGATTTTCTTTCCGTCGTTCGCGAACCGAGAAGCGAGCGTCTCTGGCTCGGCCATTCCGATTCGAAGATCTATTCGATCGACTTCGCCCAAGAAAAGCCTGCGGCGACTGCCGTTTTCGAAGGGCACGAAAGCTACGTGAGCGGTCTGGGCCTGATCGACAACACGCTCGTGTCGGCGAGCTGGGACCGCAAGCTGATCTGGTGGAATCTGCAAGACCGCCGGGTGGTGCGCACGGTCGAGGCGCACGACCGGTGGATCCGGCGGCTGGCGGTGAACAGTGACCGAACGATGCTCGCGACGATCTCGGACGACATGACCTGCAAGCTGTGGGACGCGAAGTCGGGACGGTTGATTCGAACGCTGACCGGATTCGATGCGAGGGTGCCCAAGTACGACAACCCCAACAAGATCTTTTCCTGTGCGATCTCGCCGGACGGCCGGCACGTCGCCGCCGCGGACGACGCGGCCCGGGTGATCGTTTGGGAGACGGAGAGCGGGCGAGAGGCCGCGCGATTCGAAGCCCCCAGTTACCTCGGGATTTCGCAGGGGGGCTATCTCTCCGCGTCGCGCATTTGCTGCCTGGCGTTTTCGCCCGACGGCAAGTCACTGGCCTTGGCCGGGAAGGAACGCGCCGGCGAACTGTTCGTCATCGCCGGGCCCGGGTTGGTGCAAATCTTCGACTGGCAGACGGGACAGAAATCCTACGAGCAGAAGGCGAGCGGGCAGTTCGAGTCGATGTACTGGCACCCGCAGTCGTCCTGGATTCTGGTAGCTCCCTTCGCGAACGGCACCCTGTGCTTCTTGGACCCGGCCAAGCCACGCGTCATCAAAGAGGCCCCCGCCACCACCCCCACCTATGACCTGGCCGTCAACGAAGCGGCGGACGCGTTCTACACGGTCGGTAGCGGCAAAGCGCTCAAATGGGAAATCCCCGCGTGACGATCCCCTCCCACCCGCTCGGGAACTTCATCATGAAAACGTGTTCCCCCTGGATCATCGCCGGCGTTCTCCTGGGATTGCCGCTCGACGCGACGGCGCAAGAGCTGTTACCCCTCGACCGACCGATCGGCGAGGTCATCGACCATTACATCGACGCCAAGCTCCAACAGGCCAAGGTCAAGCCCGCGCCGCCCGCGGCCGACGCCACGGTGGTGCGTCGGCTGTACCTCGACCTCATCGGGCGGATTCCCACCGCGGTCGAAGCCCGCCAGTTCGCCGGTCAGCCGCTGGACCGGGGCAAGTTGATCGAGTCTCTGGTCTCGTCCCCGGGATTCGCCCGCCACAACGCCAACGAGTTCGACGTCCTGCTCCGCAATCGAAACACCGACGCGACGAGCCTCCAGCCTTACCTCCTGGAGGCGTTTCAGGCGAACCGGCCGTGGGATGCCATGTTTCGCGACCTGCTCGGTGTCTCCGAACCGGCCAAGCCCGGTGCGCCGGCCAAAGCGAGGGCCGACGACTTCGTGCTCAAGCGGTTGAAGGACGGCGATGCCCTGACGCGCGACGTGAGCAGCATCTTCTTCGGGCTGAACATCACCTGCGCCCAGTGCCACCGCCACCCGGAGATCAAAGGGCTGACCCAGGACTACTTCTTCGGCATGAAGGCGTTCTTCGGCTACAGCTACGAATTCCAGGGGAGGCTTCTCGAGCGCCAGTACGTCAAGGTGGCAGACTTCAAGGCCAAGACGGGGGAAACGCGGAAGGTCTCGATGATGTTCCTGTCGGGAACCAGGGGCGAGGTGTCCGACCTGCCCGAGCGGGAGCTCGTTGCGGCAATCGCAGAGGAAACGAAGCTCATTCAGGAGAAAGCCAAGGAGTACGCGAAAGCCAAGGAGCTGCCGCCCGCACCGAAGCACAGCGCCCGCAAACGACTGGCTGAGATCGCACTCGACGAAGCCAATCGCGAAATGTTCGCGCGGTCCATCGTCAACCGCCTCTGGTTTCGGTTCTACGGCTACGGCCTGGTGATGCGCGTGGACCAGATGCACGCGGAGAATGGCCCCAGCCATCCGGAGTTGTTGAACTGGCTGGCGCGGGATCTCATCACCCACAAGTACGATCTCAAGCGTTTAATCACCGGCCTCGTCGGCAGCCGGGCTTATGCGCGGTCGAGTGAGTGGAGGGGCACTCCGCCGGCGAAGGATCTCTTCGCGTTCGCCCCGACCCGCCCGCTCACCCCGGCGCAGTGGGGCATGTCCTATCACATCGCCAATCAGCCCGACGTCTTCAAGCCGGACGACCCTGCCGAGGTGCGGCTCAAGAAGCTCGCTGATGTTGAGAGGGGAGGCGGCACATTCCCCTTCGTTGAGCAGCCGTTCGACGATTTCCAGGTCGGCATCGACGAGCCGCTCAAACTGAGCAACGACGAGAACATTCTCAAGGCGATGGGCAGCAAGCTGATCCCGGTGCTCCGCAAGCTGCCGGACGCGCGGCGACAAATCGACGAGGCCACCTGGGCCGTCCTCTCGCGCCCGGCAACGCCCGAGGAGCACAAGTTGTTCGGCGAGTACCTCGACCAGCGTAAGGACAGGCCCGATGAAGGGCTCCGACAAGTGATCTGGGCACTGTTCAACAGCCCGGAATTCCGGTTCAACCACTGACCCGCCACGCCCGGCCCCGGCAGATCGGGGCTTCCCGAAAGCCTTGAGGCCGATCCAGGAACTGCCAGGTTGAGTCGGAGTTGCAGGCGCGGAACTGCAACCGAGTCGAAATGTGCGAGCCTGATCAAGGGGTACCAGCATGTTGACCATTACCGACGCCCGGTTTGCGCACGGTCTTGCCTCCAACCGCCGCGACTTCCTGCGCATCGGCAGCCTGTGCGGGCTGACGTTGTCGGGCTTGCTGGCCGCCAAAGCCAAGGCGGGAGCGGAGAAGACCGTCCTCCGGAACAAGTCAGTCGTCTTTCTGTTTTTGCACGGCGGGCCGCCTCAGATCGAGACGTTCGACCCTAAACGCGATGTCCCGGAGAACAACCGCAGTTGCACCGGAGAGGTGCAGACGAAGCTTCCCGGGGTCTGGTTCGGCGGCACCCTCCCGAAACTGGCGCAGCGGGCGGACCGCGTGGCGGTGGTGCGGAACTTCGCCTCGCGGAACGGCGGGCACAGCGCGCTCCCGGTGCTGACGGGCGGGCACCGGTCGGGCGCGACCGTGGGCGCGATGTGTGCGCGCGGCACGGGAGCGCTCAGCGCCCGGACGGGCCTGCCCATGAACACCGTCGTCATACCGGAAGCCGTGATGCCCGGCCTGCGGCTCGGCGAACCGACCGACACCTTCGGCCTGAAAACGCTCGAGCGGGATTTCGGCGCCGCGGGCAGCCTCGGGGGTTCCTACCGGGGGTTCGTGCGCAACGGCAGCGCCCAACAGCTCGGCAATTTCACCCTGACGGTGCCCCGCGATCGCTTTACGGAACGGTTTCAGTTGCTGCGACAACTCGACACCTTGAAGCACGCCGGCCAGGCCGAGGGCGGCAGCGACCTGCAGCAGCAGGCTCACGACCTGCTGCTGCGCGGCGTCTCGGACGCGTTCGACCTCTCCAAGGAAGACCCCAAGGTAGTCGCGAGGTACGACACCAGTCACGTCTTCGACATGGCCGACTACCACGAGGGCGGCAAGCACTTCGTTTTCCAAGGGAAGAAGCTGGTCGACCAGGCGCGGTGGTCGAACCAACTGGGCAAGGAACTGTTGCTGGCGCGGCGCCTGTGCGAAGCGGGATGCGGCTTCGTAACGGTGGTCGACTCGAGCTGGGATTTCCACGGCCGCGGGATGAACAACCCGGGCACGATTGTCGGCATGAACACTCTGGGGGCCCAAATGGACCATGCCGTTGCGGCCTTCCTGGACGACGTGAAAGACCGCGGGCTGAGCGATCAGATCCTGCTGGTCGTCACCGGGGAAATGGGGCGCAGCCCGATCAAGCACAAGGAAGACGCCGGGACGGACCACTGGGGCAACTTGACCCCGCTTCTCGTGGCGGGCGGCGGCTTGAAAATGGGGCAGGTCGTCGGCCGATCCGATCGTACGGGTGGCCGCCCGGCCGGCGAGGCGTACGGGCCCGAGCACCTGCTCGCCACCGTGCTGCACACGGTGTTCGACGCGTCAACCGCCCGCACCGCGCCCGAACTGCTCTCGCCCGAGGTCGCCGGAGCGTTGCTCAACAACGACCCGATCAAGGAGCTGTTTTGATCCTACTCTGGGTGAAAGCCATCATGCGCGGAATCATCGTGCGTTTCGTGTTGCCGTTACTGCTTGCCGCACATCTGGTGTGGGGCGGTTTGGCTCATGCGCAGGAGGCCAATCCGCGCACCGTAAAAGCAACCGATCCGTCCCTCAAAAAAGAAATCGAGTACCTCGTGTTCGACCTGGGCAAGGGGGTTGACCTCAAGTTGGTGAAAATTGCAGCCAAGGGGAAGACCTTCACGATCGGCACGACCAAGGAGCAGCAGGAGAAGGTCGTTCGGGATTACTTCGACAACAAAAAGCCCAACGTACTCGACAACGAGGAGGCGGCCTCGATCACGCTGACCGACGATTACTACATCGGCCAGTTCGAGGTGACCCGCGCTCAGTTCCGACGGTTCGTCGAGGAGGCGAAGTACGTCACCGACGCCGAGATGCTGGAAGGTGGATACGGCTACAACGAAGAAGCGAATAAGTTTGAAGGCCGGGACAAGAAATACACCTGGCAGAACACGGGCGTCAGCAGCGCCGGCGAGCGGCACCCGGTTACGAATGTCAGCCGCAACGACGCCCGCAAGTTCTGCGAATGGCTGACGAAGAAGTGCGACGGCAAGGTCAAGCTGCGCGAGGTCCGCCTGCCGGGCGAGGCGGAGTGGGAATTCGCCTGTCGCGCGGGGAGCGCCGGGCGTTTCTGTTGCGGCGACGACGACGAGCGGTTGGCGGAGTTCGCCAACATCACCGACGCCACCTGGAAGGAGAAATTAGGGGGCCCCAACGCAAAAGCG
>JALHNS010000017.1 GCA_022843445.1 Gemmata sp. | reverse complement strand
ATCAGCTTGTCGAAGCGGAACCCGAGTTCCGCGGCGCGCTTCGAGACGGCGCACAAGAACTCGGGGAAGAGGAACGGCTCGCCCCCGGTGAACCCGAGGTGTTCGATGCCCGCGGCGCGCGCCTGTTCGAGGAACCGAATCGCGGTGGGAATATCGAGCCGATCGGTCCACTCAATCGGCACGCAGCAGTGAGGGCATTCGAGATTGCACTGGTAAGTGCCCGCGAAGGAGATGTAGTTCGGCCGAAAGGTGCGTTCCGCGCTTTGCTTGGCGGGTCGGCGCTCGAACGGCGAGTCGCGTTGCATGGTGAATCTCCGCGGTGCGGAAATTCTAGCAGCGCCAGCGAACTCCGACGCGCGAACCTTGAGTCGCTTGAATCGTGAGGGTAGAGTGCATCACGAATCGCCCCAAAGAGTGTTTGGCCCATGACCGATTCCCGAAAGCAAGACGAAGAGTTAAGCCCGAGCCAGCGCTTGCGAGTCGTCGGGCCGGCGTTCGGTGCATTCGTTTTGTTCGTTTTCGTGTTCAACGGTGAACTGGCACGCCATCCCTCCGTTACCTCGGCGATGTCGGCGGTGTTTCTGCTCGGCCCGTTCGCGGGGCCGTTCGTCGGGCTGTTCGGGCCGGTCATCGGTTTCGAAGCCGATTCGCTCGAATACTGTCTCCTAACCGGTCTCCCGCTGCTCGCAATGATTGCGTCTCATCCCATCAACCCGCGGCCTTGGACCGGTGTTTTGTGCGTCGTCGGTGTGTTGTTCTGGTTCCTCCTCGCGATGAGCTACATCCACCAAGCCAGCGCGTGAGGCCAATTGCGTCGGTTAGCCCGCCCGCGCGTCGGTCGTCTTATTCGGTTGCGCCGGTGCGCGCGTGTAACGGGGTGCGCCCTCGCCACCTTCCCCGCGGCGCGCGCCGCGCGTAGATTCTCCTTGTTAGCCGTTCGGGAACCTGACAAAATCTGTACCGTGCGCCGTTCCGCCTCTCGAACGCGCACCCTGCTGGGTACGGGGAACCGCCATGCGCAGCTTCAAGCACCGGCTCCTGTCGTTCGGGGCGTTGGTCGCCCTCACGGCGCTCGTCACGAGCCTCGCCGGGCACTCCGCACTCGGACAACCGGTGCTCCAACCCGGCGTTCAGCCCGGTAAGAAGGGCGACAAAGACAAAGAGAAGGAGCTGCGCTCCGAACTGGACAAGAACCTGCCGTTCGCCCCGCCCTACGACCGCGACCACAAGCGCCGGCTCGAGGGCGTGCGCGACTACCTGAACGTCAACAACCCCGCGAACATCAAGTGGGGCGAAGTGGTCGGGTTCCTGCAGTTCATTTTGGACTCGAAGAGCGACTCGTTCTTCGACCTGAAGCAGAACGTGGGCGGCGTGGTGAAGCCTCACCGCGTGAGCGTGAAGACCGAGGCGAACCGCATCATCGCCACGTTCCCGCCGGAAGGCATCCAGTTCTACCAGCAGCAGCACGGGGCCGCCGCCGCCGCGCAACTCGACGACGCGATCAAGGCCAACTACGACCTCGCGTCCCTCGCGGACCTGTCGCAGAAGTACTTCCACACGCGGGCCGGGGCCGAGGGCACGATCCTGCTCGCCACCATCTACCTCGAGCGCGGCAACTACGTCGAAGCCGCCTACGCGTTCGAGCGGCTGCTCGCGCGCAAGGACATCGACGACCTGTTCACCGCCCGCACGCTGTTCAAGGCGTGCCTCGCGCTGAAGCGCGGCGGCGACCCGAAGCACACCGAGTTGCTCAAGAAGGCGCTCGCGGACCTCGACAAGGTGGCGAAGAACGGCGTGCAGATCGGCCGCACCACCTACACCATGGACAAGGTGCGGGCCGAACTGGAGCGGCCCATCGAACTGATGCGCGCCAGCGCGCTGGTGAGCGAGTGGTCGGTGCGCGGCGGCAACGCGGCGCGCTCGGCCGCGGCCGACGGCGGCCCGCCGTTCTTGGACCCGCTGTTCCGCGTCACCATGTTCTACAAGGGCGACGACGAGGGCAACATCTGGATCAAGGGCGAACTGGACAAGCTCTTCAACCGGGACTCGCGGAACGCGAACCTCGCCAAGGTGACCCCGCTGCCGGGCACGTTCCCCGTGACCACCTCCGAGGTGCTCATGTTCCGCGCCTACGACGGCGTGTACGGCGTCGCCACCCGCGACCGCGTGGACGGCGGCGGGCGGGTGATCCGCGCCGGCGAGGTGCTGTGGCGGTCCGCCGCCGCCGCCGGGCTGCACCAGTTGGTGTCGTCGTCCGAGGAGAACAACGACATCGACATGAAGCGGGACGTGCAGCAGTGGTGGGCCGTGTACAACTCGCGGACCGCGAACGTGTCCAGCATCTTCTACGAGAACCCGCTCATCGGCTCGCTCGCCCACGACGGCCAGTCGGTGTACTACGTGGACGACGTGGCGATTACGCCCCCGCCGATAGCGCCCAACCAGTTCGGCGGCGTTCCGCAGCAGCAGTTCCGGCAGGGCGGCGAGTTGGCCGAAATGGTGCGCGCCGGCCGACTGGTGGCGGTGGACGTGAACACCGGGCGGCTCAAGTGGTACCTCGGGCGCGAGGCCGCCGACGCCGGGCTGCCGCCGCGGCTCAACGAGGAAGAGGCCGACAAGAGCACCGACGCGTTCCGGCTGTGCCTCGACGCCGTGTTCCTCGGACCGCCCACGCCCATCAACGGCAAACTGTACGTGCTGATCGAACAGTCCGGGTGCATCCGGCTGCTGTGCTTGGACCCGAAGAACCTCGTCGCGGTGCCCGGCCAGACCAAGAAGCCGGCGCTGGTGTGGAGCCAGAAGCTCGGCAAGCCGAACAGCACGCTCCCGCAGGACTCGATCCGCCGCTACCAAGCCGCGATCCTCGCCGGCGCGGAAGGCATTCTGGTGTGCCCCACGAACGCGGGCGTGGTGGTCGCGGTCGACACCATGTCGCGCAGCCTGCTGTGGGCGCACGGGTACCGCGAGGTCGAGCCGCCGAAGAACTCCGGCTTCGACCCGAACACCGGCCAGCCCATCCTGCCGAAGCAACTCGACAACGACCGGTGGCGCGCCGCCGGGCCGATCGTCAGCAACGGCCGCGTGGTCCTGACCGCCTACGACTCGCGCACCCTCGACTGCTTGGACCTGCGCACCGGGAAGGTGCTCTGGTCGGTGCCGCACGGCACGGACGACCTGTACGTGGGCGGCGTGGTGAACGACCGCGTCGTCGTCGTGGGCCGCAACTCGGTGCGCGCGTACCGGCTGACCGGCGAAGAGGGCGGCGCGCCGAAGGTGGCGTGGGAGCCGGTCATCATCCCCACCCCCACCGGGCACGGGGCCGTGGGCCGCAACACGTTCTACGTGCCCGTGCGCCAAGAGAACGCCGGCCGCGACAACGTGCCCGCCGGCGAGATCTGGGCCGTCAACCTCGAGACCGGGGCCGTCGCCTCGAAAACCGCCGCGCGCAAGCGCAACGACACCTCCGAGATCGCCAAGTTCGGTCTCGGTAACCTCGTGTTCCAAGACGGCATGGTGTTCGCGCAGTCGCCGTGGGAGGTCGCGTGCTTCCCGCAGTTGGACGTGAAGATCAAGGAGATGAACAAGCTGCTGGCCGCGAACCCCAACGACCCGATTGGGCTGCTGGCCCGCGGCGAGTTGCAACTCGACGACGGCAAGCTGAAAGACGCGGTCGCGGACTTCAAGGCGGCCGAGAAGAACAACCTGCCGGCCGACAAGCGCCCGCTGCTGCGCGAGAAGTTGTACACCGCGTACACGGAGCTGCTCCGCGCCGACTTCGTGTCGGCGGAGGGCTTCCTGAAGGAGTACGAGCCGCTGTGCGAGGTGCCCGCGAGCGAGAACGAAACGGCCGAAGACAAGGTGCGCCGCGACGACGAGACCAAGCGCCGCAAGCGCCTCTACTACTACCTGCTCGCCCGCGGCCGCGAGACGCAGGGCCGGCTGAGCGACGCCTTCGACCAGTACCTCGCGCTGGCCAACTTGGGCGAGGGCAAGCAACTGCTCGACATGCCCGACGAGCCGAACGTGAAGATGCGCCCGGACGTGTGGGCCCGGGGCCGCATCGAGGCGATGGTCCGCCGCGCCACCACCGCGGGCGCCCGCAAGTCGCTCGAGGAGCGCGTGAACACGGAGTGGGACGCGGTGAAGGCCGGCACCGACCTGCCCAAACTGCGCGAGTTCGTCGCGGTGTTCGGGCCGTTCTTCGAGGCCGGCCGCGCCGCGCAGTTCAAACTCGCCGACGTGCTGCTGAGCACCGGCAACGAGGCCGACGCGCGCGAGGCGCAGGCGCACCTGTCGCAGCTGCGCGCCGCGGCCGAAGACCCGATCGTGCGCGCCCGCGCCACCGAGGCGCTCGCGCAACTGATGATCAAGAGCCGCATGATGGAAGACGCGGTCGCGCTGTACATGCAACTGGGCAAAGAGTTCGCGACCGTGCCGGTGCGCGACGGCAAGACCGGGGCCGACTTCCTCACCGGCCTGCTCACCGACAAGCGCCTGCTCCCGTTCCTCGAACCCAGCCGGTTCCCGCTGCCCGCCCGCGTGTCGGCGCGGCTCGTCACCGGCGGGCCGCAGAACACCGGGCAGGTGTTCGAGGTGGAGCCGCCCGCGGACCTGTTCCCCATGTACCGCCGCGCCCGGTTCACCCTCGACCAGTTCGTCTCCGGGGGCAACGGGTGGACGCTCCGCGCGTTCGACCGCGGCACGCAGCGCGAGCTGTTCCGCTCCCCCGCCATCCCGAACCTGTTCTTCTACTCGTCCAACGGCCAACAGGTGCCCTACGGCCGGTTCGTACAGGGCAGCGGGCACCTCGTGATCGTGCAGTTCGGGTTCACCGTGTACTGCTACGACCTCGCCGAGAAGAAGGAGCTGTGGCGCAAGGACCTGTTCCCCGATACGCCGCTGATGCCGAACAACAGCTACATGGTCGACACGTTCTCGGACGGCGACGTGGCGATCTCGGTGCGGAACAACAACGGCGCGTTCCCGTCGGTGTCGCTTAGCCGCGCCGCGCTCCTCCAGCCCGGCTACGCGTGTCTGCTTACCGCCGACGGCCTCGAGTGCGTGGAGCCGCTCACGCGGCGCGTGCTGTGGGTGCGCCGCGGGGTGCCCGAGCGCACTCAAATGGTGGGCGACGGCCGCTTCGTGGTGCTGATCGAACTGGACGCGCAGCGCAAGCCGCTCTCCACGCGGCTGATCCGCGCCGTCGACGGCATGGCGGTCGAGAACGCGCCGGACTCCGCGAAGGTGCTGACCGAGGCGCGCTCGTACAAACTGTTCGGCCGCCACGCGCTGCTCGCGAGCGGTACCGGCGACCAGCCCCGTACGCTGCGGTACTACGACCTCGCCACCGGCAAGGACGTGTGGAAGAAAGAGTTCGACGCGAAGGCGATCCCCATTTCCGCGCCGCTGGACGCGACCCTGTGCGGGTTCGTCAAGGGCGACGGCACCGCGGAACTGTACTCGGTGCAAACCGGCGAAATCGCCACCAAGCTCACGATCGACGAGAAGAACCGCGAGGCGCAGATCAAGGCGTGCGCCGGCGCGCAAGTGTTCGCCGACGCCGACCGCTACTATCTGGTCCTCGACCGCGATCCGAGTCTGGGGTCTACCAACGGCACCCGGGCCATCAACCAAACGCAGCAGCTGCGCTCGGTGAAGGTGAACGGCCCCTTGTACGCCTTCGACCGCGCCACGGGCAAGCGCCTGTGGACGTTCGCGGACATCTTGGAGAACCAGAACCTCGTAATCGAACAGTTCGCCGACCTGCCGGTGCTTATCGCGACCGCGATGCTCGTGCGCGACGGCAACAACCGCGGCATCCCCACCACGACGGCGGTGGTGATCGAGAAGGAGCGCGGCAAGCTGGTGTTCGACCGCGACCTGAACCAGAACGGGCTGTTCTACAACCTGTCGGTGGACCACAAGAACGGGGAAGTGAGCCTGAACCGCGGCGACGTGCGCGTGGTGGTCTCGCCCGAGGAGCCGAAAGAGGCAAAGAAGCCGTAACGCGCGACTGCGGCGAAAACGCGAACAACCCGGTTGACGGCCGCGCGGCGGTCGGCTCAACTATTGGTCGAACGGAAATCGCGGCACCCCGCGGCGCGCCGGTTCTCCCCCGGCGCGCCGCCCCTCCCCGTGCCGCGCTGGTCAACCCGTAACCACCGGTGTTAACGGTTTGGCCGTCGGTCGTCTTTCTTTCATACGCCCGGTGCCGCGCGCGCCGAGGCCGTCCCCGCGGAGAGGTTCCCATGCGTCGGAACTGGTTGCTCGCGCCGTTCGCGGCCCTCGTGGCCGGCGGGCTGTTCTTGGTGCCCGCCCCCGCGCCGGCTAAGGCCGCGGACGAAAAGAAGGACCGCAAAAAGGACATCGAGACCGCGGTCGAAAAGGGCCTCGAGTACCTCAAGAAGACCCAAGCGAACGACGGGCACTGGGAGGCGCAGGGCGGCCAGTACCCCACCAGTATGACCGCGCTGGCGGGCATGGCGTTCCTGATGGAGGGCAGCACCCTCAAGGAAGGCAAGTACAAGGAGCAAGTGGAAAAGGCCGTGGGCTGGTTCCTCGCGCCGGCCCGCCAGCAGCCCAACGGCATGATCGGCGACGTGCGCAACCCCACCGAATCCACGCGGTACTGCTACGGGCAGGGCTTCGGCACCATGTTCCTCGCCAGCGTGTACGGCGAAGAGGACGACAAGGAGCAGCGCGAGAAGCTCGAAAAGCTGCTGAAGAAGGCCGTGGAGTTCATCTGCAAGGCCCAAACCAGCAAGAAACACAAGAAGCCCGAGGGTAAGGAAGTGGAGATCGGCGGCTGGGGCTACGTGAGCGCGCAAGACGGGAACAACTTCGACGAGGGCTCGGTGACGATCACCGCGCTGCAGGCGCTGCGGGCCGCGAAGAACGCGGGCATCCCGGTGCCGAAGGAGAACATCGACAAGGCCGTCAACTACCTCGAGGCCTGCACCACGCCCGACGGCGGCATCATCTACAGCTACGCGGGCGGCGGCATCGCGGCGCGCGGCTCGGGCCGGCCCCCGCTCACGGCCGCGGCCATCTGCTGTGGCTTCAGCGCCGGTCAGTACAACGGCGAGTTGCCCAAGAAGTGGCTCAAGTACTGCAAGGACAACATCCCGCTGGGCAAGGGCCGCCAGAGCCACGACGAGTACCAAACGTACTACTTCGGCCAAGCCATGTACGCGCTGGGCGACACCAAGTACGGCGAACTGTTCCCGAACGACCCGAAGGACTCGTGGCTGACGTGGACCAAGTTCAAAGACGCGCAGTTCCCGCAGATTCTGGACGGTCAGGACAAGACCACCGGGGCGTGGAACCAAGGGTACATCGGCCCGGTGTACAGCACGAGCATGAACTTGTGCCTGCTGCAACTGGAGAAGGGCATCCTGCCGATCTACCAGAAGTGACCGCCGCGCGCGGGGGCCGGCGGGCCGGGTCGTAACGATCCTGCCCGCCGGTTTTCGTTCCCGCGGCCACAAAATCCGTGCGATCCGTGGGACAACCCCACCCCGCACGTCTTATCTGTATTCCCAACGGCCATCCCCCTTACCCACTTTCCGAGAGCCGACCGCGATGAGCAGCACCGGGCAAATGGCGCAGTCCGACATCGACTCCATCCAGAAGCTGAAGTCGGCCTTCGACAACATCAAGAAGCAACTGACCCGCGTCATCGTCGGGCAGGACATGGTGATCGAGGAGCTGCTGATCGCGCTCTTCAGCAAGGGGCACTGCATGCTGGAAGGCGTGCCGGGCCTCGCGAAGACGCTCATGATCAGCACGCTGTCGCGGTGCCTGTCGCTGGACTTCAGCCGCATCCAGTTCACCCCGGACCTGATGCCCGCGGACATCACCGGGACCGACTTCATCGAGAAGAACCCGGCGACCGGCAGCTTCGAGCTGCTGTTCCGCCCCGGCCCGCTGTTCGCCAACATGGTGCTCGCGGACGAAATCAACCGGACGCCGCCCCGCACGCAGGCCGCGCTGCTCGAGGCGATGCAAGAGCGCCAAGTGTCGGTGGGCCGCGTGCGGCACAAGCTGGCGAACCCGTTCTTCGTGCTCGCCACCCAGAACCCGATCGAACAGGAAGGGACGTACCCGCTGCCCGAGGCGCAGCAGGACCGTTTCATGTTCAAGGTGTACGTGAAGTACCCGTCGTTCAACGAAGAGTTCGAGATCGCGCGGCGCACCACGGGCGTGGCGGCCGACGAGATCCAACCGGTGCTCAGCGGCGAGCAGATCCAAGAGATCCAGAACCTCGTGCGCAAGGTGCCGGTGACCGACCACGTGATCCAGTACGCGCTGGCGCTGGTGCGGCAGACCCGCGTGGGCGAGCCGGGGGTGCCGAAGTTCGTGAAGGACTGGCTGAGCTGGGGCGCGGGGCCGCGGGCGGTGCAGAACCTCGTGCTCGGCGGCAAGGCGCGGGCGCTCTTGTACGGCCGCGCGCACGTCACCACCGAGGACATCAAGGCGCTGGCGTACCCGGTGCTGCGGCACCGCGTTCTGCCGAACTTCACCGCGGCCAGCGAGGGCGTGACCACCGACACCGTCGTGAAGAAGCTGATCGACGAGACGCCGGAGAAGGAAGGCTCGCTGCTCTCCGACCCGCGGTTCCAGAAGATTTTCGCCAGCTAGTCCGAGGTCATCGGTCCTTCGTCAGTAGTCCCTTGCCGCGTGCGGTTCCCGGTACTGGCGCGGGACGATGGGCCACTGACGAAAGACCACTGACCACCGCCCACCGACGAAGGACCAATGACCAAGGACCAGTGACATGGCTCGGAGCGACGGCGAAGACCCGCGGCGGTTCCTCGACCCCAAGGTGATCGCGCGCATCTCGCAGTTGGACCTGCGGGCGCGGCAGATCGTCGAAGGGTTCCTCGCGGGCATGCACAAGAGCCCGGTGTACGGGCAGAGCGTCGAGTTCGTGCAGCACCGCGAGTACATGCCCGGCGACGACCTGCGCCGCATCGACTGGAAGGTGTGGCAGCGGTCCGACAAGTTCGTCATCAAGCAGTACGAGGCGGAAACCAACCTGCGCTCGTACGTGGTGGTGGACGCGAGCGAATCGATGCTCTACGGCGTCGAGAAGCACAAGCGCGCCGGTTCGCTGCACAAGTACGACTACGTGGCGACGGCCGCGGCGTGCCTCGCGTACCTCACGGTCAAGCAGCAGGACTCGTGCGGGCTGCTCACGTTCGACTCGGACGTGCGCGAGGCCATCCCGCCGCGCAGCTCGCAGCGCCACATGGACGCCGTTACCAAGGCGTTACAGGTGTCGAAGCCGCGCGCGAAGACCGACATCCTGAAGATCATGCGGCAGGTGGCCGAGAGCATGCCGGGGCGCGGCCTCGTGCTCATCTTCTCCGACCTCTTGTGCGACCGCGAGCCGCTGTTCAAGGGGCTGGAGATGCTCCGGCACCGGCGGCACGACGTGATGGTGTTCCACATTCTGGACGACGACGAACTGCTGTTCCCGTTCTCCGGGATGACGAAGTTCGAGGGCATGGAAGAGCTGCCGGACCTGCTGTGCGACCCCCGCGCGCTGCGCGACGGCTATCTCGAAGAGCTGGAGCTGTACCTCACGGAAGTGCGCCGCGGGTGCACCCGCATGGGCGTCGATTACACGCTGCTGCGCACCAGCGACTACATGGACGCGGTGCTCTCGAAGTTCCTGTACCAGCGCATGGCGACGCGGGCCAACCCCGCGCGCCGCTAGGTTCCGCTGTGGTCCGATCTTCCCGAACCCGCCGCCGAGATTCGCACCGATGGAAGCGTTCCTGAACCCGACGACGGCCCTCATCGGCGCGGCGCTGGTCAGCCTGCCCATCATCATTCACCTGATCAACCGCATCCGGTTCCGCCGGGTGCGGTGGGCGGCGATGGAGTTCTTGCTGAAGGCGCAGAAGAAGATGCGCCGCAAGAAGATCCTCGAGCAGCTCATCCTGCTCCTTCTGCGCATGTTGCTGGTAGCTCTGGCGGGCGTCCTGTTCGCCCGGTTCATCGGGTGCGGCGACGGCAGCGGGAAGGAAACGCGCCCGACCACGCACGTCGTGGTTTTGGACGACACGCCCAGCATGGCCGACGTGGGCAAGCGCGAGGACGGCGCGCCGACCACCGCGTTCGCGGAAGCCAAACGCCTCATCTACGAGAAGCTCGCGCCGGCGGTGGGCGAGGCCACCACGCCGCAAACGATGCTGATCGTGCGCCAGTCCGACCCGGACCAGCAGTTCCCGGCGCGCACCAAACTGGCCGACGGCAAAGAGGTGCCGCGGTCGGCCGAAGAGGTGCGCGACGAGGCCCGCGTCGTCGGCCGCACGGTGGCGAACGTCGAAGAGTACCTGAAGCCGCTGCAACTGTCGCCGGCGCGCAAGCCGCTTGCGGGCGCGCTGCTGCGGGCCAAGGCGCTGTTCGAAGCGGCCCCGGCCACCGACGCCCGCGTGATCCACGTCGTGTCGGACGTGCGCGCCGCGGACTGGGCCGCCGACGGGCCGGCGATTCAGAACCTGCTCGCCGACCTGAAAGAGAACAACGTCACGGTCCACTTCATCGACGTGTGTACGCCGGCCCGCAAGCCGGACCGCAAGTCGCCGCCGTTCAACGACAATGTGGGCATCGTGGAAGTGCGCCCGCGAAACCGCGTGGTGACCGTGAACCAGAAGACCGAACTGGACGTGCGCGTCAAGAACTTCGGCACCACGAGCGTGCGCGACTTGGGCATCTCGTTCTACCTGAACGGGCAGGGCAACGTGATCACGTCGGCCAACGTGCCGGACCTGCCCGCGAACCAAGAGCGCACGATCACCGTGGAGGTGCGGTTCCCCGAAATCACCAACCCGGACGAACGGCAGAAGCTCGGCCCGCTGGCGCGGTTCCGGTTGCTCACCGTGGCGCTCTCGAACCCCGAACCGGGCGGCCTGCAGGCCGACAACGCGCGGCACGTCGCCATCGAGGTGCGCGACGCGCTCAAGGTGCTGGTCGTGGACGGCCGCACCGTCGAGGGCGGCGTGGACCTGCGCACCACGGCCCGCGGCGACAGCGGGTTCGTGCGGTCGCTCTTGAACACGCCCAAGGGCATCGACGAACTCGGCAAGATTCAGATCGTGAACGGCGAAGCGGCGCAACTGGCGACCACCGACCTGCGCCCGTATTCGGTGGTGTACCTGATGAACGTGCCGGCGCTGGGCGAGGCCGCGGTGAAGAACCTCGAAGCGTTCGTCGCGGGCGGCGGCGGGGTGGCGGCGTTCCTCGGCCCGAACGTGAAGTCGACCGACTACAACCAACTGATGCACCGCGGCGGCACGGGCTTCTTCCCGGTGCCTTTGGCGAACGAGTTCAGCAAGGAGCTGACCGCCGAGCAGAAGCTCACGCGCACGCTCGCGTTCAACCCGCGGCTGATGCTCCGCGACCCGGCCAACCGCGCGCACCCGGCACTGGCGGGCATCTACACCGACAACCGCGGGCGCGAGGCGAAGGACGTGGAGCGGTTCTTCCTGATCCCGAACATCGACCACTACTGGCCGGTGCCGCGCCGCGGCGCGTGGCGCGACGACCGCTCGGTGCAGGAACTGTACTGCCTCCAGAACGACGCGCCCATCGGCGCGTTCGAGGGCCGGGCGACGGACCTCGTCGGCGAAATCAAGAAGCGGTACACCGAGGCCAAGTTCGAGAAGGCGCGCAAGTTCCTTGACCCGATGCTCGAGAGCGTCCGCCGCACGCCGGCCGAAACCAAGCCGCTCTCGGAACTGGCCCGCCTGCTCGACGACCTGCTGTGCGACCAGGTGAGCTTGGGCGACGAGCGCGAACCGGTGCTCCGCGACTTCTGGCAGCAACCGGAACTGGCGGACCTGCGCGCCAAGGCCGCGGAACTGCGCGACGCGACCAAGTACGGCGACCCGCTGTACGTGGTGAAGCAGTTCGGCCGCGGGCGCGTCGCGGTGATGACCACCGACGCGGGCGGGCAGCACGGCGACAAGATTTGGACCGACTGGCCGTCGCTCGGCGGGGCCGGGTGGTCCGTCGTGGTCGCCGAAATGCACAAGTACCTCGCGGGCGGCGGCGACGACGTGAACCGCTCCGTGGGCGACAAGTACGCGGCGGAGTTCGACTTCGCCAAGTACACGCCGGAAGTGGCGCTCACGCTGCTCACCGCCGACGCGAGCAAGCCCAACGCCGAGCGCCGCCTCACGTGGGAAGCGCGGCCGCTGGGCAAGATCGCGATGGACAAGGCGACGAAGGCCGCGGACGCGAAGCCCGACGACCCGGAACCGCCCTACAAGCTGTCCTTCGACAAGGCGGGGGTACCGGGCGCGTACGTGTTCGCGCTCACGCGGCGCAAGGGCGCGGGGCCGGCCGCCGGCGGGCCGGACGCGCTCGGCGACACCGAGTTCGTTTCGGTGCCGTTCAACACCGATTCGCTGATCGAGGGCGACCTGCGCCGCGCGAACACCGACGACGTGGCGGCGCTCACGAACAAGGCCCCGCTGCACAACACCGAAGACCTGAAGTGGATCGACGACCTGAAGCAGAAGCCGACGGACCTCTCCAGCCGGCGGTGGCTGTACCTGCTGCTGCTGCTGGTGCTGATCGCGGAACAGGCGTGGGCGGTGCGCATCAGCTACCACACGAAGCCGGAAGATTTGGAGGCGCTCGCGCCCAGCGCGGCGGCGGTGTTCGCGCACGGCACCGCGCCGCGCCCGGCCGAAGCGGAAGAAGCGGCCCCCGCGACCGCGGGCTGACGAACGGCGCGCTACCGGCTGGGCTTCCGCCGCGCCGCTCGCCGAAGGCACTCGAACCACCGGCCAGAGGCCGGTGCCACAAAAACACACTGACCGGCACCGACGATGAACGACACCACGACCGTCAAGCAGAGCGAGTTCGTGTTCCGGCGGCTGGCCGACTCGTTCGACCAGTTCGTCTCGGACCTGTGGGCCGCGGTGCCCCTGTGGCTGCTCGCGCTCGCCGCGGCGCTCGTCGTCGCGCGCGTCGTGTACCGGTACACGAACCCCGCGGCGCACGCGCCCGGGGCGAAGGACCGACTGCGCACCGCGCTCGGCTGGGGCGCGGCCGGCGCGGTCGCGGCGCTCGTGGCGTGGGTGCTGGTGAGCTACTACAACCGCGATTCGGGCGAACAGTCCGGCGAAACCGACGCGCTCACCGCGCTCGGGGCCAGCAACAACGTCAAGTGGTTCGCGTTCACCGTCGGCGCGTTCGTACTCGGCACCGCGTTCGCGATCTGGATGTACGCGCGCGACACCAAAACCGTCCGCTGGTACTTCGCGGTGCCGCTCGCGCTGTTGCGCATCACGGTATACGCCATCCTGTGCTTCGTGTTCCTGCTGCCCGCGATGCAGACGTTCGAGACCACGAACAAGCAGTCGCGAGTGGTGGTGCTGCTCGACATCAGCGACAGCCTGACGAAGGTGACCGACGAGGTTAGCGCCAACACGGCCCGCAAGCCGAAGACGCGCATGGAAGTGCTGATCGAGTTCCTGACCGACGAGAACGTCGCGTTCGTGAAGCAGTTGCTCGACAAGAACCCGGTCGCGGTGTACGCGATCGGCACCCGGCTCGACGAGTCGCCGACGGTGATCGCGCCGACGGACCCCGCGTGGGCGAAGGCCGAGTGGGAGGCGTTCGCCAGCTACGACTTCCGCCCGTTCCTCACCCGCGACCTGTCGCCGGAAGGCGCGGGGCAGTTGCGCAAGTCGCCCGAATGGGCGGAGAAGGGCGCGGGCGAAGCGGACTGGGCCGCGCGCCTCTTCACCCGGCGCGAGGACCAAGCGTTCCTGAGCGCCTTCGGCCTGAGCGCCGAAGACGCCGAGAAGCTCCGCAAGGCGCTCGACCGGCTCGACAAGCGGCTCGACGTGGCCCGCACCATCGCGCGGGGCACGAACGTGCCCGATTCGATTACCGCGGCGGTGAACCGCGAGTCGTCCAACATGGTACAGGGCATCGTCGTGTTCTCGGACGGGCGCAGCAACCTCGGCTCCGAGACGAGCCTGAACGAGCTGCGCGACCGCGCCGGCCGCGAGAAGATTCCGGTGTTCACCGTGGTGGTGGGCGAGGACCGGCAGGCCGCGAGCATCGCCATCACCGAAGTGCAGGCCCCGGACAGCGCGCCCGTGGACGAGGCGTGGAAGATCGTCGTGGAGGCCGACGGGGTGAACTTGGCGAACAAGGAAGTGGAAGTGTTCCTCGACCTGTTCAAGCCCGGTAACGACCTGAAGAAGGGGACCGCCGACCACACGCTGAAGGAGAAGCTGACGTTCGCGCCGGGCGACCCGCCGCACGGCCAAGCGGAGTTCGTGATCGACCCCGCGAAGCTGCCCGAGAGCCTCACCACCGAATCCAAGGACGCGGCCATCAAGAAGCGCGTGCTGCTGGAGGGCAAGTGGAGCGCCCGGGCGCGCATCGCCAAAGACCCGCAAGAGGCGTTCGCCGAGGCCGAACACGTCCGCGAGCGCCCGGACATCAACGTCGTGCAGCAGAAGTTGCGCATCCTGCTGATGGCCGGCGCGCCGTCGCGCGACTTCTCGTTCCTCCGCACCATGCTGGTGCGCGAGGTGCAAGACAAGCGGGCCACGCTCACCACGTTCGTGCAGAACGAGGCCGGCACCACCGGCAAGCTGACGCCCGAAGCGGACGAGAAGATCGTCTTGCGGTTCCCGAACAAGCTGGACCTGACCAACAAGAAGGTGGACGAGGCGGACCGGCCGTACAACCTGAACGAGTACGACGTGCTGATCGCGTTCGACCCGGACTGGACGGAACTGTCGCAGGCGCAAGCGGAAGACCTCGCCCGGTGGGTGAAGGAGGGCGGCGGCGGGCTGCTGTACGTCGCGGGGCCGATCCACACGTTCCAAATGGCGCGCGTGGAAGAGGGCGGGCGGCTGAGCGGCCTGTTGGGGCTGCTGCCGGTGGTCCCGGCCGACATCATCGCGCGGAACATTCAGGCGTCGGCCCGCACCCCGCGGCGGCTGTACATGCACCCGGAGCGGCTGATCGGTTCGGACCTGCTGAAACTCGACGACAAAGTGGCCGACGACCCCATCGCCGGCTGGGAGCGGTTCTTCACCGACCGCGACAAGTACGCCCCGAGCGCGGACCTGAAAGAAGAGCTGTTCCCGCGCCGCGGGTTCTTCTCCGCGTACCCGATTAAGGACGTGCGCCCGCAGAGCGCGGTGCTCGCGGAGTTCGGCGGCGTGGGCGACAACGGCGAAGCGCAGCGGGTGCCGTGGCTGGTCACGAACAACCCGCTGTCGCCGTACCGCTCGGTGTTCCTCGCGTCGTCCGACCTGTGGCGGCTGCGCGTGTACGAGCCGGAGAACAACACCGGCCGCGAGTTCTACGAGCGGTTCTGGGTGAAGCTGATGAAGTACGCGGCCGCCAAGCGCAACTTCAAAGCGCCGCGGGGCCGCGTGCTGGTGGGCAAGGAGGGCGTGAGCGGCGGCCCGATGCGCGTGCAGGCGCGCATCCTGAACGAGAGCGCCAAGCCCTACGAGGTGGGCCGCATCGACCCGAAGTTCAAGGTGATCCAAGAAGCGCCGGACGGCAAGAAGGCCGAGTACGGCCCGTTCGAGCTGGCCGCGAAGGTGCCGCCGTCGGGCGCCTTCGACGGGTACTACGCGGGCCAAGTGCAACTGGACCCCAAGCAGTTCCCGCCGGGCGACTTCGTGTACCGCGTGGTGGTGGACGTGCCCGACGCGGCGGGCGAGCAACTCACCGGCGAGTTCCGCGTGCGCCGCTCCGACCCGGAAATGGACAACACCAAGCCGGACTTCGCCGCCATGCTGAAGATGGCCTCCGACTTCGACAAGGACTTCCGCGCGCGACTGACCGGCACCACCGACGGCGAACTGGGCAAGGTGCTGCCGCGCGACGGCGCGATTCAGAAGCTGGCGTTTCGCCTCGAGAACCGCGAGGCGCTGAAGCTGATCCCGCAGTGCATGAAGACCGAGAAGCGGCAGAGCCAGACGCGCGGCCCGGTCCACGAACTGTGGGACCGCGGGTTCGTGTTCAAGGAGATCGACCCGCAGAACCCGCCGGCGAAGTACTCGCTGGACTGGTGGCTCGGCCGGCAGCTCTCCTATGTGTTGCTGCTGGTAACGCTGCTGCTGTCGATCGAGTGGATCGGCCGCAAGTTGCTGCGCTTGGCGTAAGGGGCTTCGCGTGGCACGGGCTTTCCAGCCTGTGCCGGTACGACGCACGGGCTGGAAAGCCCGTGCCACAATACAAACAGTCCGCACCGGGTTCGACATATGTCTACCGCTCAGCAGCCGCCCCGCTCCGCCGCCGACCCGCAAGTGCTGCACCCGCTCGACCGGTTGCGCGGCACCATCCGCCGCTACGTCGTCGTCGAGGGCGCGCTGTCCGCGGCCCTGTTCCTGTCGCTCTGGTTCGCGCTCGCCATGCTGTTCGACTTCGTGCTGTTCAAGGCCACCGGCTGGGATTGGGTGCAAGACGGCGCGAAGGGCCTGCGCGCCGCGGCGCTCGTCGTCGCGGCGCTGCTGTTCGCGGCGGTGCTGTTCTTCCGCATCGCCCGGCGGCTCGCCACGGAGTTCTCGTACCCCGCGCTGGCGCTGGTGCTGGAGCGCAAGTTCCCCAAACTGCTCGGCGACCGGCTCATCACCGCGGTGGAACTGGCCGACGTGAAGGGCATGGCGAAGTTCGGCTACTCCGCGGACATGATAAACGCCACCATCGCGGAGGCCCGCGAGCGGGTGGCGAAAGTGCCGGTGAGCGAGGTATTCAACTGGCGGCGGCTGTGGGTGATCGGCGCGCTGGCCGTGCTGGTGCCGGTGCTCACGGTGGCGGTGGGCTTCGTCAGCCACGCCGTCGCCACCAAGAGCGCCAGCCCGGGCCGGTTCGCGTGGAAGTTCGCGCACACCGCCGGCATTCTGGCCGAGCGGGACCTGCTGCTGCAGGACACGCCTTGGCCCCGCCGGGCGCACCTCGAACTGGTCGGGTTCCCCGAGAGCGGCGAGCTGACCGTGGGCCGCGACTCGCCCGAGCCGCCGAAGATCCGCGCCCGCGCGTTCCAGTGGGTGAAGGCGGACCGCGCCGCCCCGGTCGGGTGGCGGCCCCTGATGTGGGACGACGTGGGCGAACTGGCGGGCCGCCCCGCGCCGCCGCTGCCGGGCCGTTACGTGGACGACCTCGAGCGGCTGCTCGTCGAAACCGACGACGCGAGCGCCGAACTGGCCGCGGCCCGGACCAAGCTCATGGCCGAGTTCGGCAGCGGCAACTTCGGCCTCGCGCAAGAGGCGTTCAAGGCGCTGGCGGAGCGCGCGGCGGAACCGAGCGCGGGCCGCACGGTGCGCAAGCTCGACTTCCCCGAAACGGTCACGTACAAGTTCACCGGGCGCACCACCGCCGGCTCCGGCGAACTGGCGCTGCAAGAGGGCACGTTCGTGGGCGTGGTGGCCGACCGCAACGGCAAGACTCCGCAAGAAACGGTCGCGTTCGCGGTGCGCGGCGAAGACTTCGCCACCCCGCCCAAGCGCATCCGCCCGATCCCGCCGCCGTCGCTGAAGCGCCTGTACCGCGAGCAGTGGGAGCCGGCATACCTGCACCACGCGCCGCCCGTGCCGGACCCCGCGGAACCGAACGAACCGATCGGCTACGCGGCGCTCAAGGGCAAGTTCCAGCACATCGCCCCGATTGGCATGACGCCCACCGGCGAGCGCACGGTGTTCGCGGTGCCCGCGGGCACCAAGTTGGTCGTCGCGGGCGAGGCGTTCGCCGCCGACGACGGCACCGTGTCCGACACCGACGCGATCGTGCGCGCCGAGGCGATCCCGGTGAGCGGCCGGTTCCCGGGCACGGTGCTCGACGCCGAGGGCCGGCCCACGCAGGCCCGCGTGCCGCTGACGGTGGAAGCCGACGGCTCCAAGTGGAGCGTGACCTTTGAAGGCGCGTTCCGCGTCACCGAGAAGGTCGAATTCAAGGTGGAGTGGGCGAACAAGTACAACGTGCCGAGCGCGCGCACGTTCGTGGTGCAGGCGACCGAAGACGCGCCGCCCGCGGTGGAAGTGGCCGTGGACGTGATCCGCAAGGTGGGCAACTCCTACATGGTGACGCCGAACGCGCGCATCCCGTTCGACCCGGCCAGCTTCGTGAAGGACGACCGCGGCCTGCAAAGCCTGCTGTTCGCCTTCGAGTACTCGGCCGAAGACTCCGACGTGGTGAAGGCCCTGCGGGCGAAGATGCTGCTCCGCGCGTTCGAGGTGCCGACGCCGGGGGCCGGTGTGGCCCCGCTCGCCTCGGTCAAGCACATGGAGAACATGCGCGCCGTGGAAGGAACCGAAGGGCGGCGCAAGGGCGAGGCGGACATCGCCTACTTCCTCGAACTGCAGAACGCGCTCCAGCGCGAGGTGAGCGCGGCGTTCAAGGACGCGCTGACCAAACCGAAGGTCGACGCCCCGGCCGCGGACGCGAGCAAGCGCAGCGTCCTGAAACTCGCCTTCGACAACCCGAACCGCGACTACTTCGACCTGAAGCAACTGCACGACGCCGGGTTGCTCAAACTCGCGGCGAAATCGAACGAGGACGTGCAGACCATCTACCGGTTCGACCTGTACGTCGCGGCCACCGACACGAACGTGGACCGCGAGGGCGGGCCGAACGTGGTGCGCAACACCGAACCGATCCGCTTGCGCATCGTCTCCGACAGCGACCTGCTCGCGGAAATTGGCAAGGAGGAAGAGGCGCTGGTGCTGAAACTCGACGACGCGCTGGTCAAACTCGCCACCGCCAAGCAGAAGTACAAGTTCGTGCGCGAGTCGAACGGGTACCGCGACGAGGTGCCCGAACAGGTCGATTCGGTGAAAGTGCGGTGCCAAGACGCCATTCAGGACGTGGACAAGTCCCGCGACTTGGTGCAGAGCGTGGGCCGCGAGTTCCAGCGCCTCGTGCGCGAGTGCGAGGTCAACCGCTTGAACGAAGCGGCGCTGAACACGTACCGCAAAAACGCGGCCCTGATCGATTCGGTGGTAGTCGAAAGCCCGGACACGGTGAACTACCCGAAGGCGCAGAACAAACTGCTCGGCGTTCAGAACGTCCTGAACGTGGGCCGCTGGGCGCCGCTGGCCGCGGTCACCGATGCCGAGGACGAATTGTTCAAACTCGAAGCCCGCGTGAAGTACATCCGCGGACTGTTCGGCGAGAACCGCGGGCCGGAACAACTGCGCCGCGAACTCCGCGCGCTGCTCGAAAAGCAAAAGCGCGTGAGCGTGGAAGTGCTCGCGTACCAGCGGAAGATCGAAGGGGAACTCTCGAAGGAAGCCCCGACCGTTGGCGCGGTCGGCGCGCTCGCGCTCAACAAGGGCGAAACGCGCAAGGTGTCGCAGGCGATCCAGTGGAACAAGTACCCGAAAGACGACATCGTGGTGAAGGTGACGGCGTCGGACCCGTCGATCGTGGTACCGGGCGAACTGAAACTGGACTTCGAGAAGAACCAGTTCCGGTTCGAGTACGAGGTGAAGGCCGGCGCGAAGGAAGGCACTTACAAGATCACCGTCACGCCCGCGGTCGGCGACCCGGTCGAGTACCCGGTGGTCGTGAAGTGACGGCGAATTGTAACGCCCGGAAGTGCCGAAGTCGGTTTTTCGCCGGTGCGCTGTTGGCTCCGGCTCACCGGTTCGTCAGAATGGCAGTCTCGTGACCATTCCGCGACGCGCCCTGACCGCGCCGCACCCTAACGGGGGGTTCCCATGCTCCGCAGGTTGCCCGGTTTCATGCCGCTCGCGTTCGCCGCGGCGCTCGGGCTGTTCGCCCTCACCCCGAACTCGTCGGCCCAACCGACCGACACGGGCGGTATCAAGCGCACCCAAGAAGAGAACCTGAAGCTCTTCAAGCGGTTCTCCGAAGAGGTGTTGCGCCTCGCCCAGCGCTGGGAGAAGAGCGACAACACCGAGGACAAAGAGCGCGCGAAGTCGCTCCGCGGGGCGCTCAAGTTGATGGAAGAGAAGGGCGTCGAGAAACTGTTCAAGGAGCTGATCGAAGGGCTGGGCGCGAAGGCGTTCACCCCCGGCGACCTGAACACGCTGCTCGGCAAAGACAAGAAGCTGATCGCGGCGCTCGAGGAGATTCTGGCCGTTCTCGAAACCGAGGACGAGGCCGCCCGCATCGCGCGCGACATCGCGGACCTGAAGAAGGCCATCGCCGAAATCAAGAAGCTGCGCGACGAGCAGGCGAACATCCGCGCCCGCACCGAGAACCCCAACGGCGACCCGAACAAGATCGCCAAGGACCAAAAGGACCTCGCGCAGCGCACGAAGGACGTGGGCAACGCGCTCGACAAGAACGCGAACAAGAACGACCCGAAGGGCGGCAACCCGAACGGCGGCGGCGCGAAGGAAGACCCGAAGTCGGAATCGAAGAGCGAGCCGAAGCCGGGCGAAGACACCGGGGCCGCGAAGCCGGACACCGACGCGAACAAGAGCGAGAGCAAAGACGGCGGGATGGGCATGGGCACGGGCATGCCGATGGGCGGCGACAAGGCCGGCGAGGGCAAGCCGAGCGGCGGCATGGAGGGGATGGGCGGGGACATGAAGGGCGGCGACAAGCCGACCGACCCGAAGGCCGGTGGCGACCCCAAGGGCGGCGACCCCAAGGCCGGCGAACCGAAACCCGGTATGCCGATGGGCGGGATGGGGATGCCGATGGGCGGCGACCCGAAGGCCGGCCCGCCGATGGGCGGCGAGGGCAAGCCGCAAGGCGCGGGCAAGGGCGAGGGCAAACCGAGCGCCGGTCAGGGCGGCGAAGCCAAGCCGATGGACGGCGGCGGGATGGGCATGGGCGGGATGGGCATGGGCCAACCCAGCCCCGGCGGCTCGAAGGGCGGCGGTCAGCAGGGCGGTGGCAACCAGCCGCCCAAGCCGCAAGGCCCGAAGGACCCGGCCGCTGAGAACGTCCAACAGGCCGTGCCGAACCAAGAAGAGGCCGAAGACAACATCAAGAAGGACCAGCGCGACCAAGCGTCCAAGAAGCAAGACGACGCGATCAAGCAACTGGAAAAGGCCATCGCGGAACTCGAAAAGCGCCTGAAGCAACTGCGCGAAAAGGAACTCGCGAAGCTGCTCGCGAACCTCGAAGAGCGCGTCGCCCGCATGCTCCGCATGCAGATCGAGGTGAAGGCCGCGACCGAGAACATCGACAAGACCGTGACCGCGCTCGGCGGCAAGCCGGCGGTGGCGGAGATCCAAAAGAGCCAAGCCGAAGCCGACAAGGAGGCCAACATCGTCTCCGAGGCCGAGAAGGCGCTCAAACTGATGGAGGGCGAAGGTTCGGCCGTGGTGTTCGCCGGCGTGCTGACCGAAGTGAAGCGCGATATGGAGGCCGTGCAGCGCCGCCTGAACGAGACCCGCGTGGGCAAAGACACGCAGGCCATCGAGCAGGACATCATCGACCAACTGCAAATGATGAAGGAGGCGCTCAAGAAGGCCAAGCAGGACCTCGAGAACAAGCCGAGCGACCCGAAGGACGGCGATCCGAACGCGCAGAAGCAGAACAACAAGCTGCTCGACCTGCTGAACGAACTGAAACTGCTCAAGGCCCAACAGGAGCAGGTGAACAAGCGGACGATCATGTACAACATGCAGGACCCCGGCGAGCAAGCGAAGGACGCGCTCATTCAGGCCGAACTGAAGGTGCTGGCCGAGCGCCAAAAGGTGCTGCAAGACCTGCTGCACAAGATCGCGACGCAAGCGAACCAGTAAGGCGACGTATTAGCCCGGTCGCGACCGCAAGGGCGCGGCCGGGTTGTGGTACTCACGGGCGTTTGCGGCTCGTTGGAGTTGCCGTTGGTGAGAGAATTGTGAGGAATCGCTTGTGGTGTTGCGGTAAACTGTTGTGCCCGGTCGGTGGTGAGGGTAATCTCGGTTAGCTTTTCCCGCGCCGTGCGTCGCACTTGTGGCGGCCCGGTGCGGGTCGGTTGAAACTCTCCGCACGTTCACCCTATAATCTGGAGCAAGTCGTGAAGATTCGTAAGTGGCTCGCGGCTGCTGCCGTCTTCGCCGGCACCGCCGCCCCGGCGCTCGCCGCCGAACCCGCGCCCGCGTCGTCGAAGAAGCCGGCGTTCGGGTTCAGCACGATGAAGGCCGCGACCGTCGAGGCCGCGAAGGCCAAGACCGAAGCGTGGCTGAAGGCCGCCGGCAAGTTCGACCAGAAGGCGTTCGACGCGGTGTGGGCCGCC
This sequence comes from Gemmata sp., assembly GCA_022843445.1. Classification (GTDB taxonomy): domain Bacteria; phylum Planctomycetota; class Planctomycetia; order Gemmatales; family Gemmataceae; genus Gemmata. Next base: position 16,257 of record JALHNS010000017.1, on the reverse strand, counting down.
GAGGGCCGCACGGTGCTCGACCGCACCGCCGACGCGCTCGCCATCGGCAACACCGAGGTGCAGGCGCTGCTGGCGAACGTCCGCAACCCGAACGCGCTGGCCCCGGCCGAACTGCCCGGCGCGCTGACCAACGAAAAGGAAAGCGCCTTCTTCCGCGCGAACGTGGCCCTGGCGTTCGCCAAGGCCGCCGCGAACAAGAAGGCCTACGAAGAGGCCATCGAGGCCCTTCGCGGCGTGAACCCGGAAGAGGCCGTGGACCCCGCGACCTTCTTCTTCTTCAAGGCCGTCGCCGAACACGCGACCATGAAGAAGGACGCCGCGACCGGTTCCATCGTGAAGCTGCTCGACGAAGTGGCCGACACGCCGGCCCGCTACACGATGGTCGCCACGCTGATGTTCTTCGACATGCAGAACTGGTCGCCGGACCCCAAGGACTTGGCGAACATCGAAAAGCTGATGGACAACAGCGGCCGGCGGCTCGAGATCGCCAAGGGCGGCGAGAAGACCCAAGACATCCAGAAGAAGATCGTGTTCCGGCTCGACGAACTGATCAAGCAGATCGAGAACCAGCAGAAGCAGCAGGGCCAAGCGAACGGCGGCGCGTGCCCCAGCGGTGGCGACAAGCCGGGCCAAGGCAACAAGCCGGGCAGCAACATCAACCCGAGCCAGCCGGCCCCGGACAGCATGATCATGGGCGGCAGCGGCAAGGGCGGCGTGGACGAAAAGCAACTGCGCCAGATCGCCGAGCAGTGGGGCAGCCTCCCGGCCGACAAGCGGGCGCAAGTGGTGAAGGAAATCACCCGCGACCTGCCGGCGAAGTTCGAGCCGATGATCAAGAACTACTTCGAGGCGCTCGACAAGCTGCACGGCTACAACAAGCGCTAACCCGCGGCCGTTGCGCCGTACCGTGTAACCCGTGGGCGGCGGCCGAACCCGGTCGCCGCCCGCATCGTTGGTAGACGCCCGCTCGCACCGCGCCGCACACCCAGAGGGCACGTCATGCGCCGCACCCGCCGGCTACCCCGTTTCGCGCTCGCGCTCGCGCTCGTGGCGGTTCCGCTGGTGCCGGTCACGGCCGACGATGTGACCACCACCGCCGGCAAGAAGATCAGCGGCAAGCTCGCCGCGGTGGACGCGAAGGGCGTGTCGCTCCGCCTCGAAAGCGCGCTCGTCGAGATCCCGGCCCGCGACATCGTCGTGGTCGATCTGGGCAACAAGGTGCGCCCGCTGCCGAAGGACACGTTCACCGAAGTCGAACTGACCGACGGGTCGATCCTGCGCGGCGCGAAGTTCGGCGTGAAGGGCAAGGCCGTGACGCTCGACGCGCTGGCCGGCGGCGGCCCCGCCGCCGACCTGCCCACCGGTGCCGTGTTCAGCGCGATGAAGAGGGCCGAGGACCCGAAGGCGCGCGAGAACTGGAAGAAGATGCTCGCCACCCGCGGCAAGCGCGACCTCTACGTGGTCGCCCAAGAGAACGGCTTCACCTACATTCAGGGCACCGTGAAGGGCGGTTCGGCCGACGGCACCGAGATCACGCTCGAAAAGGAGTCCGACGGCAAAGACGAAACGCTGCGGCTGTCGCGGTGCGCGGGCTTGGTGTTCTACCAGCCGCCGCCGATGGCCGTCGCGCCCACGCTGTGCCGCGTCGCGGACGTGTACGGGAACGTGCTGATCGCGGCCGGTGTGGCGCTCTCGGCGGAGGGCGGCGTCACGGTGACGACGGTGAGCGGCGCGACGGTGAAGTACGCCGGCAGTGCGGAACTGGCCCGGCTCGATTACGCGCTGGGCAACGTCGCGTACCTGTCGGACCTCGACCCGCAGGTGGACGCGCCGGAGGTGCCGATCGAGGAGCGCCGCCTCACGCCGGTCGCGCCGGTGTTGCGCGACCGGGCGCTCTCGAACGAGCCGATCAAGTTGGACGGCGCGCAGTTCCCGAAGGGGCTGTGCGTCGCCCCGGACACCGCGCTCACGTACAACCTGAAGGGCGACTACTCGCAGTTCAAGGCGACGGTGGGCATCGACGAGAACGGCACGAACGCGACCAGCGCCGCGAAGGTGACGATCGAGGCCGACGGGCAGGTGCTGTTCAGCGAGAAGGTGGCGCGCAAGGACAAGGGCAAGGGCGTGGTGCTCTCGGTGAAGGGCGCGAAGCAGCTGCGCATCATCGTGGAGGCCGACACCCCGCTGAACGGCAACTACGTGACCTTCGCCGACGCGCGCGTGCAGAAGTAGCGCGCCGCCCGCCCCAGCGAGCGCGGGTTTTGGTTTTGCCCTCTCCCCTTGTGGGAGAGGGCGGCGCTTCGCCGCCGGGTGAGGGGTGAGCTGAACAACGGGTTCAACTTTCCTTGATCCGGTGTGTGCGATTCGCCCCTCACCCGGCCTCGCAGACTCGGCCACCCTCTCCCGCGCTTCGCGGGGAGAGGGCCAGAAACGACCGAAACACGAAACGCTCCACAAGACGCACACGAGTTCCCAAGAGGGTTCCCCCCGATGACCCGCTTCGTGCTCCCGTTCGCCGCGTGCGCCGCGCTCGGTGCGGTCGCGCTGGCCCCGGCCGCGCCGGCCCCGGTCGATCCGGTCGTGATGGACGCGCAGAAGCAGCGCGTCGCGGCCATTAAGAAGGTTCACCCCGCGGTCGTCGCGGTGTGCATGCCGGACGGCTCCGGGTGCGGCTCCGGCGTCCTCATCGACCCGGAGGGCTACGCGCTCACGAACTTCCACGTGGTGCAACCCACCGGGCCGTTCCCCACCGCCGGCCTCGCCGACGGCGTGCTCTACAAGGCCGTGGTGTGCGGCATCGACAAAGTGGGCGACGTGGCGCTCATCAAGCTGGTGCCGAAGGAAAAGGGTAAGCCGTTCCCGTTCGTGAAACTCGGCGACAGCGACAAGGTGAAGGCCGGCGACTGGTCGCTGGCGATGGGCAACCCGTTCTCGCTGGCGATGGACTTCACGCCCACGGTCACGTACGGCCTCGTGAGCGGGGTGAACCGGTACCAGCCGCCCGAAGGGAAGGGGCTGCTGGAGTACACCGACTGCATTCAGATCGAGACGTCGATCAACCCCGGCAACTCCGGCGGGCCGCTGTTCAACATGGACGGCGAGCTGATCGGCATCAACGGGCGCGGCTCGTTCGAGAAGCGGGGCCGCGTGAACAGCGGCGTGGGCTACGCGATTTCGATCAACCAGATCAAGAACTTCATGGGGCACCTGTACGCGGGCATCGACACCGACCACGCGACGCTCGGCGCGAGCGTGGGCACCGCGAGCGAAGACGCGCCGCTGGCGCAGATGGTGGTGAAGCAGATTCTCGAAGAGAGCGACGCGTTCCGCCGCGGGCTGAAGGAGGGCGACCAGTTGGTTTCGTTCGCGGGCCGCGCGATCACCAGCACGAACCAGTACAAGAACATTCTCGGCATCTACCCGAAAGAGTGGCGGCTGCCGCTCGTCGTGCGGCGCAACAACGAGCGCGCCGAGGCGCTGGTGCGGCTGATGCCGAACCAGACGAAAGAGGTGGAGAAGCCCGGGCAGCCGGTGCCGAAAGGCCCGCCGGTGCCGAAAGGCCCGCCGGTGCCGAAGGGCGGCCCCGCGGAGACCGCCGGCATGTACGAGGCCCGCAAGGGGTACTCGAACTGGTACTTCAACGCGCTCGAGCGCGACAAGCTGCTCAAGAAGGTGAAGGACAACTTCGGCGACTTCACCGCGGTGCCCGGCAAGTGGGCGCTCGAGGGCACGTTCCAGATGGCCGACCGCAACGGCCCCATGAAGGCCGAGGTGACCGAGGCCGGCGGCAACGCGAAGGTGACGATGAAGCTGAACATCGAAACCGCGCTCGAGCCGCTGAAGCAGACCGACCTCGTGCAGCGCCAAGAGCCGATCGGCAGCGGCGGGCTGATGATGGCCCTGTACCACTACCACCGGTTCCTGACGGTGGGGCCGAAGGGGTTCGAGGGGCTGTTCGCGCACGCGGGGAACGAACCGTTCTACCCGCCGCCCGCGGACGGCTCCGCGCCGAAGTCGCTGGCCGCGCTGCGCGTGGATTGCGCGGTGCTCGCCACCAAGCACGGGTCGGTGAGCTGCAAGTGGTACTTCGCGCTGCCCGACGGCACCCCGCTGGGCTTCGAGACGTACCTCGCGCCCGACGCCGACGACACCGCGGACCGCGACCCGTGCGAGGTGTACTTCTACGACTACAAGGCCGTCGACGGGCGCAAGCTGCCGCACAAGATGGTGGTCCACTACCGCGACAAGCGGTACGCGGCGCTCACTGTCACGAAGTACACGACCGAGAAGTGAGCGCGGCGAACGGCCGGCGCGAGCCGGCCGGTTCTTCCCGTCGCCGCCGCACCGGCCGGCTCGCGCCGGCCGTTCGCCCCAAACCGAACACCCCCGATGCGCACCACCATGTTCACACGCACGCTGTTCGTAGCCGCCGTCGCCGCCGTGGCGCTCGTGCCGGGCGCGCCGGCCGCGGACCCGTTCGCCGACACCGTGAAGACCGCCAACCGCAAGTTGGTGAAGGTGTTCGGGGCCGGCGGGTTCCAGCGGCTCAACAACTACGGCACCGGCATTCTGGTCAGCAAGGACGGCCACATTCTCACCGTGGCGAGCCAACTGCTCGACACGTCGGAACTGGTCGTCCACACCTACGACGGCGTGCGCCTCAAGGCGCAAGTGCTGGCCACCGAACCGGAACTGGACGTGGCGCTGATCAAGATTCGCTTGGACGGTAAGAAGATCGACGAGCCGAACGGCTTGGACTTGGACCACTTCGACTTCTTCGAGGCCGCGAAGCGCCCGCCGGCCGAGGCCGGCGACTGGGTGCTCGCGCTCTCGAACACCTTCGAGATCGCGCTGCGCGACGAACCGCTCAGCGTGCAGCGGGGCGTCGTGAGCGCGTACGCGAAGATGGCCGGGCGGCGCGGGGTGTTCGAGTTCCCCTACACCGGCGACGTGTACGTGGTGGACGCGATCACCAACAACCCCGGTGCGGCCGGCGGCGCGCTCTTGAACCGCAAGGGCGAACTGCTCGGCATCATCGGCCGGGAGATCAAGAACACGCAGTCCGACACGTGGATGAACTACGCGATCCCGATCACGGCGAAGACGGATATCCGAACCCGCGTGACGGTGAAGGACAAGGACGGCAAGGACGTGGAAGAGGAGAAGGTCGTGACCCTCACCATGCCGGAGTTCGTGAAGGCGGCGATGGAGGGCAAGTACAAGAAGTTCGAACGGCCCAAACCGATCGCGGGCGCGGGCGGCTTCCACGGCATCATCTTCGTGCCGAACGTGCTCGAGCGCACGCCCGCGTACATCGAGGACGTGATCCCCGGTTCGCCCGCGGAGAAGGCCGGGCTGCGGCCGGACGACCTCGTGAGTTTCGTGGACGGCGAACCGGTCATCAGCATCAAGGCGTTCAACGAGTTCATCGGCAAGAACACGCGCGCCGGCACCGCGATCCAACTGGAAGTGCGCCGCGGCGAGAGCCTGCAAACGGTGAAGCTGACGCTCGCGGCGCAACCGGGCAAGGCGCCGGTCGTGCCGAAGGCGAACCCGGGGCCGGAGAAGAAGTGACGCCGGGCCGGGTGCGAAGAACGAATAACAAGCAACAAATAACAAACAACCACATAACACCAACTATGCTCCGCACTGTCTTTAGCGCGCGGCTGTGGGCCGCGGTAGCGGCCGCCCTCGTGTGCGCCGCGCCCGCGCCGGCGCAACCGAAGCCGGACGTGAACGAGGCCACCGAGAAGGCCATGAAGGCCGCGAGCGCGAAGGTCGCGCCGGCGGTGGTGAAGATCGAAACGGCCGGCGGCACGGAAACGATCGTGGAGCCGAAGAAGGGCGGCCCGCCGGGCGCGCCGCCGCCGAAGGGCGTGCGCAAGGGCGTCGGCCCCACCACGGGCCTTGTCGTGTCGCCGGACGGGTTCGTCGTGTCCAGCGCGTTCAACTTCGCCAACAAGCCGTCGGACATCTTCGTCACGGTGCCCGGCAACCCGCAGCGGCTCGTGGCGAAGATCGTCGCCACCGACACGACGCGCATGCTCACGCTCCTCAAGGTGGACGCGAAGGGCCTCCCCGTGCCCGAGGGGATGCCGAAGGCCGATGTGGAAATCGGCGCGTGGAGCCTCTCGCTGGGGCGCACGCTCGACAACAACGCCGACCACCCGCCGAGCATGAGCGCCGGCATCATCAGCGCGACCAACCGCATCTGGGGCAAGGCGTACCAGACCGACGCGAAGACCTCGCCGGTGAACTACGGCGGGCCGCTGATTTCCATCGACGGCCGCGTGTTCGGCGTGATCGTGCCCGCGAGCAGCCGCGCCGAGGGCGAAACCGCCGGCGTGGACGTGTACGACGGCGGCATCGGGTTCGCGGTGCCGTTCGAGGACGTGATGAAGGTGCTCCCGCGGCTCAAAGAGGGCAAAGACCTGAAGCGCGGGCTGCTCGGCATCACGCCGCAAACCGCCGACACCTACAACGTGCAACCGGTGATCGGCTCCGTCCAACCGGATTCGGCCGCGGCCCGCGCGGGCCTCAAAGTGGGCGATAAGGTTCTCGAAATCAACGGCAAGCCGATCCCCAACTACAGCGCGCTCCAGCACGTGATGGGCCCGCTGTACGAGGGCGACGAAATCTCGATCAAAGTGTTGCGCGACGGCAAGGAGATCGAGATCAAGGGTATCAAGCTGTCCGGCACGGTCACGGCCTACGTGAACGCGTTCTTCGGCGTGCTGCCGATGCGCGACGACCCCGGCCCCGGCGTGGAAGTGCGGTACGTGTACCCGAAAAGCCCGGCGGACGCCGCCGGCATCAAGGTCGGTGATCGCATCATGAAGTTCGGTGGCGCGACCCCGCTGCCGATTCAGAACCGCGCCGCGCTGCTCGCGGCCCTCCAGCGCGCCGCGCCGAACGCCGAAGTGAAGGTGGAAGTGAAGCGCAAGGCCGACGGGAAGGTGGAAACGCTGACCGCGAAGCTGGTGCCCGCGCCGGAAGATGTGCCGGAGAAGCTCCCGCTGCCGTCGTCGGCGGGCAAAGCGCTCGAGGGCCAACCGAAGCCCAAAGACCCGATGCCGAAAGACCCGTTCCCCAAAGACCCGTTCGGCAAGCCGGAAGAGTGCGGCACGTGCGCCGGCGCTCAAGACGAGAAGAAGGGCGACAAGAAGGACAAGCCGAAGGTCGAAACCGGGTTCGTGAACCGCTCGGACGCGGCGCTGGGGCGCGAGTACTGGCTGTACATCCCGGACAACTACGACCCGAACGTGTCGCACGGCCTGCTCGTGTGGTTCCACAAGGCCGGCGACGGCGGCAAGGACGGCGAGAAGATGTCCAAGACGTTCCGCGAGTTCGCCGAGGACCACCACTTCATCATCATGGGGCCGAAGGCGAGCGGCAACGACGGCTGGGTGCCGCGCGAAACGGAAGCCGTGGTGCAAGACGTGAAGACGGTGTTCGGCCAGTACACGATCGACCGCACGCGGGTGATCGCGCACGGGCAGGGCAACGGCGGGCAGATGGCGTTCTACACGGGGTTCAACGCGCGCGACGTGTTCCGCGGCGTGTGCGCGGTGGGCGCGGCTTTGGGCAACCCGCCGAAGGACAACGTGGCGAACCAGCCGCTGTCGTTCTTCATCGCGGCCGGCGACAAGGACCCGCTGTTGAAGGACATCGTGGAGGGCCGCGACCTGCTCAAGGAGAAGCGGTTCCCGGTGATCTACCGCGAGATGAAGGAGAGCGGCAAAGAGTACTTCGACCTGAAGACGTTCGAGGAGTTCCTGAACTGGGCCGACTCGCTCGACCGGATCTGATCGAGATGATTGCGACGAGCCGCGAACGCCAGTGAGCGGCACTCAAGTGCACTCGATGCGCTCGGGTGCCGCTCACTGGCGTTCGCGGCTCGTTGTGTTTCGCTTTCGCGTGCCGGCGCGGTACACTCGCACCTCTCCCCTTCCGAGGTGCGCCATGCGATTCGTCTTCCTCTCCCTTGCGTGTCTGTCGCTCGCGGCCGATTGGCCGCAGTTCCGCGGCGCGGGCGGCACCGGCGCGAGCGCCGAAACCGGGCTGCCCACGAAGTTCGGGCCGAACGACGGCCTCGCGTGGAAGACCGAGATGCCCGGGCCGGGCACGTCGTCGCCGGTGTTCGTCGGCGACCGCATCTTCGTCACCGCGTACACCGGTTACAACGTGCCCGGCAAGCCGCGCGGCGAACAGGCCGACCTGCGCCGCCACCTGCTCGCGCTCGACCGCAAGACCGGCAAGATTCTGTGGAACACCGCGGTCGCGGCGAAGGGGCCGGAGCAAGAGAGCATCCGCGACGCCCACGGCTACGCCTCCAGCACACCGGCCGCGGACGCGGAGCGCGTGTACTGCTTCTTCGGCAAGACCGGCGCGCTCGCGTTCGACCACAGCGGCAAGGAACTGTGGCGCGCGGACGTGGGCGACAAGATTCACGGGTGGGGTTCGGCCGCGTCGCCGACGCTTCACGGCGACCTCGTCTACATCAACGCCAGCGTGGAGAGCGAAACGCTGTTCGCCCTCGACAAGAAAACGGGCAAGGAGAAGTGGAAACTGAAGGGCGTCCGCGAGTCGTGGAGCACGCCGACGATCGTGACGAACAGCGCGGGCAAACCGGAACTGGTGCTGCCGATGTTCGGGCGCGTGGTGGGCTTGGACCCGGAGACCGGCGCGGAGCGGTGGACCTGCAAGACCGACATCACGTGGTACATGGTGCCGAGCGTCGTCGCGCACGAGGGAATCGTGTACGCGATCGGCGGGCGGAGCGGGATCGCGGCGCTGGCGATTAAGACCGGCGGCACCGGCGACGTGACCAAAACGCACCGCGTGTGGACCGGCAAGAGCGGCTCGAACGTGTCGTCGCCGGTGTTTCACGACGGCCACTTGTTCTTCATGAACGACGCGGCCGGCACCGCGCGGTGCCTGAAGGCGAGCACCGGCGAAGTGGTGTACGACGAGCGCCCGACGCGCGGCGACGGCACCTACGCCTCGGCGCTCTTGGCCGACGGGAAGGTGTACTACGTGAGTCGCGGCGGGCGAGTGTGGGTGGTCGCGGCGAAGCCGAAGTTCGAGGAACTGGCGACGGCCGATCTGCGCGACGGCAGCCTGTTCCACGCGACGCCGGTCGCGGCCGACGGCCGGCTGTTCATCCGCTCGGACAAGTTCCTGTACTGCTTCGGGAAGTAGGACCGGCTTCCGGCCTGTCCCGTGTTGCGATTCGGGACAGGTTGGAAGCCCAGTGGCACTGACTTTGGCGTGTTGACTTCGTGGCACCGGCCTCTGGCCCAATGGCACTGACTTTGGCTCGTTGGATTGTGGCACCGGCCTCTGGCCGGTGCAAATCCAAGGCATTTTCACACCGGCCAGAGGCCGGTGCCACAAGAACAAAGCCACGAGGTCGGTACCATTGGCTTCCGGCCTGCTCCGTCTGTTTGTGGTAGGGCTCCCAGAAGGAAACTGCCGGTCGAACTGCCGGCGTAAGCCGGTGGGTTGCTTGGAAGAACCCGGCCGGCTTACGCCGGCGGTTCGACAACACGGCAGTTCTTTCCTCAGATGCGTATGACCGGCTGGAAGCCCGTCCTACGAAAGCGCGTCGATCTTCGCCGCGAGGATGAAGTCGTTCGCGCTCAGCCCGCCGATGGCGTGCGTGCTCAGTTCGAGCAGCACGTGCCGGTAGCCGGTCAGGTGCAGGTCCGGGTGGTGGTCGTCGGCCTCGGCTAGTTCGGTCACGCGGTTCAGAAACGCCATCGCGGAAACGAAGTCTTTGAACTTGTACTTGCGGCGGATCCACTTCCCGCACTCGGAGAGCGCCCACTCCGGCACGGCGGGCAGGTGTGCGGCGATCTGCTCCGGTGTGAACGGCGGCGTGCCGCCCTCGCACGCGGTACACTTCTTGGCGGCGAGCGCGCTCGCGGATACGCTCATAACAGCCTCCGGTTCGGTGGCCGCATTCTACCCTCCCGCCCGCGAAACGAGAACTGCCATGACCCGCTTGCCACTCGCGCTGATCGCGCTAATGTGCTCGGCACTCGCCGCCCGCGCCGACAAGATCGCGATTACCGGCGGCGCGACCGACCAAACCAACGCGGTCGTGGTCGCGCCGCTCGCCCGCGCCGAGGGTGTGAACAGCGTCACGTTGCCGAGCGGCCTGCACGCCGCGGCGCAAACGACCGCCGACGGTAAGCACATCGTGTTCGTCGTTCCCAAACTGAAGGCCGGCGAGAAGGTGGAAGTGACGCCCGGCACGCTGAACTACGTGAAAGCGCCGCCGCACTTCGCGTTCGCCAAAGAGAAGGACGGCACCGAAACGCTGAGCTTCGACGGGCGCAAGGTGCTGAATTACTTCAACCTGCCGCGCGACGCGAAGGACCACTACTTCACGTTCAAGCCGTTCCACAACGTGTACGACCCGGTGAAGGGCGAAACGCTGCTCACGAACACCTCCGCGAAGACCGCGAAGGACGGCCAGTTCCCGCACCACCGCGGGCTGTTCTTCGGGTTCAACCGCATCAGCTACGGCGACAAGAAGACCGCGGACATCTGGCACGGCACCAACAACGTGTTCAGCAATCACGACAAGGTGCTCGCGAGCGAAGCGGGCGAAGTGTTCGGCAAACAGCGCAGCGCGATTTCGTGGCACGGGCAAGACGGCGCGACCTTCGCCACCGAAGAGCGCGAAGTGACCGCGTACAACGTGCCCGGTGGCACGCTCATCGACTGGAGCACCACGCTAAGCACCAAAGAACCGAAGGTGCGGCTCGACGGCGACCCGCAGCACGCCGGGTTCCACTTCCGCGCGAACCAAGAGGTCTCCAAGAACGGGAAGGCGAACACCTACTACCTGCGGCCGGACGGCAAGGGCAAGCCGGGCGAGACGCGCAACTGGGAGCCGAAGGCGAAGGAGCCGAACCCCAAAACGATCGACCTGCCGTGGAACGCGTGCAGCTTCGTGGTGGGCGAAAAGCGGTGGACCGTGCTGCGGATTCCGCACCCGGACAACCCGAAGGGGACGCGCGGCAGCGAGCGCGATTACGGCCGCTTCGGGGACTACTTCGAGTACGACCTGACGCCGGAGAAGCCGCTGAAGCTGAAGTACCGCGTCTGGGTGCAAGCGGGCGAAATGACGGTGGAACAGTGCGCCGCCCTCGCCGACGCCTTCGCCAACCCGCCGAAGGCGAAGTGACGAAGAGCGGGCGAAGAGTGTTGATCCGCAGATTTCGCAGATGGACACAGATTTGAAGACAGAAGAGTTTTTGTTGACAGGATGAACAGGATAGACAGGATTTCAGAACACTGATTTCATCCGGTTTATCTTGTTCATCCTGGCAACAACTCTTCTCTGTTCTTTGCCTTCAAAATCTGCGTTCGTCTGCGAAATCTGCGGATCAAACTCTTCTTTCGTCACCACCCGGCGAGCGCGTGCAGTTCCGCGGCGCGCTGTTCGATCAGTTCGCACATTGCCAGCTTTTCGCGCCACTCCGACGGGATGCCGTCGGCACCGTAGTAAGCGCCGCCGATCTGCCCGAACACCGCGCCGGTGGTGTCCGCGTCTTCGCCCAAGTTCACCACGCGGAGCGCGCCCTCGCGGAAGTCGTCGGTGGTGTGGAACGCCCACAGCGCCGCTTCCAGCGTGTGAATCACGTACCCGCTGCCGCGAATCTGCGGCGGTTCTTTCACTTTGAACGATCCGCGGGCGATGCGCTGCACGCCCTCGCACAGCGGGTTCTCGGTCCAGCACGCCAGCGCCGGGTCGAAGTCGTTGTTCAGCACCTGTTGCTTGCTGTGCCCCGCGAGAATCGCCAGCAGCAAGCCGGCGAAGTACCGGCACGCATCGACGCATTCGGTCGCGGCGTGTGTGGTGCGAGAGCTTTCGCCCGCGATGAAAATGGCCTTCGCCGGGTCGCGCGCGAACGCGAGCGGAGCCGGCGCGAGCCGCATCAGCGAACCGTTCCCGGCCGCTTGCGGGCTGATGTCGCCACAGAACGGCTGTTTCGATTGCGTGAAGCGGTAGAGCGCCCCGCGGGTCGCGTTCCCGATGTCGAAGCACCGGCCCTTTACGCTCAGGTGCCCGTCGCGCCACCAGCGCACGTACGTTTCGAGTTGGTGAACCGGGTCGAAGTCTTGCTTCGCCACGAGGCTTTCGGCGAGGCAGAGCGCCATGCTGGTGTCGTCGGTCCACTCGCCCGGCTTCAGGTTGAACGGCCCGCCGCCGACCATGTCCGCGAGCGAGTGCTGACCGGCCGGGGCGAATTCGAGCGTGGTGCCGAGGGCGTCGCCGGCCGCGAGGCCGAGCAGCGCGCCGCGGTAGCGGTCGAGGGTGGTCATTCGGGCGCTCCTCCGCCAATTGGGACGAAACACGTTTGGCGCGCGGCGCGCGCCGACCGTACAGTGTACCGCGTAAGTGGGACTTCCGCGAAGGGACGACCGACGTGCGCGCAACCGACATCCGCATCCGCGAAGTGTACTTCGAGTACGAAGACTTCCGCTACCGCTCGCCCATCAAGTTCGGCGGCGTCGCGCTCGATCGCGTCACCGTTCTGAACGTGCGCATGGGCGTGGAGAGCGGCGCGGGCAAGACCGCCGCGGGCGTCGGCTCGATGCCGATGGGGAACGTGTGGGCGTACCCGTCGCGCGCACTCACCTACGACCAAACGCTCGGGGCGATGAAGTTCGCGGTGTCGCGCGTTGCGGAAGACTACCGCGCGTGCGGCCTCGCCGGGCACCCCGTCGACATCACGCACCGGCTCGAACCGGAGTTCTTCCTCGCGGCGCAAGACTTCAACGCGCTGCACCGCCCCGCGGACCTGGTGCCGAAACTCGCGGTGCTCGTCGTCGCGTCCGCGTTCGACGCCGCGCTCCACGACGCCTACGGCAAGCTGCACGGGCTGAACTGCTTCCGCACCTACACCCGCGAGTTCCTGCCCGAAGACCTCGACCACTACCTCGGCGCGGAGTTCGACGGGCTGCACCTCGGCGATTTCGTGACGCAGCAGGCGAAGCCGAAGATGCCGCTGTACCACCTCGTCGGCGCGCTCGACCCGCTCACGCCCGCGGACGTGACGAACCCCATCCGCGACGGCCTGCCCGAACACCTCGGCGAGTGGATCAAGCGCGACGGCCTCACGCACCTGAAAATCAAGCTGAACGGCGACGACCTCGCGTGGGACGTGGCCCGGTGCGTCGCGGTGAACGCCATCGCGGAGGAGGTGCAAGCGAAGCGCGGCGCGCGTGCGTGGTGGTACTCGCTCGACTTCAACGAGCGGTGCCAGAACGTGCAGTACCTGCTCGAATTCCTGAAGCAACTGCGCGACCGCGCCCCGGCCGCGTACGACCGCGTGCAGTACGTGGAACAGCCCACCGCGCGCGACCTCGCGGCTAATCCGCAGAACAAGATGCACGAAGCGTCGAAGCTGAAACCCGTGGTGATCGACGAATCGCTGCTCGATTTGGAGACGCTGAAACTCTCGATGGAGATGGGCTATTCCGGGGTCGCGTTCAAAGCGTGCAAGGGGCAAACGCAATCGCTGCTCTTGGCCGCCGCGGCGCAGAAGTACGGGCTGTTCCGGTGCGTGCAAGACCTGACGTGCGTCGGCCCGTCGCTGATCCACTCGGCGAGCTTGGCGGCGCACGTTCCGGGCGTCGCCGCGATCGAGAGTAACGGTCGGCAGTACTGCCCGGCGGCGAACGCGCCGTGGGACGCGAAGTTCCCCGGCGTGTTCACGATCACCGACGGCACGATGAACACCGCGCTGCTGGACGGCCCCGGCTTGGGCACGACCCCCGCCGAACCGCCGGTGACGACTGCGAAGTAGCGCGCGCAATCACTTCCGCCGCAGCGCGTCGATCTTCTCTTGCAGCTTCGCGGCGTCGTCTTCGGTCGTGCCGAGCGGTTGCGGCTTCACCGTCGCTTCGCGCGTGTAGCCGGTGTGCTTCATCCACGCGGACGAGCGCAGCGCGCGCTTCTCGTTCACCAGCTTGAACAGCGGGTCGGCCTTGACCTCCGCGACCGTTTCCTTCGGTACCTTCGCGCCGAGCGCGTCCAACACCGTGCGCGCGACGAACAGGTGCCCGTCGTCGCCGAAGTGAACTTTGTCCTTCGAGAACGGTTCGGTGCGCGCCTCGCGCGCCTTGCGCATCGCGGTGTGTAGGTCGATCACGGTCACGCTCGGCACTTTGAGCGCCGCTTGCCACTTTGCGTACTCGGTCAGCACCACGTCGTAGTTGAAGGCGTCGCCCTTCGGGGCGAAGTCGTAGATGGGCGGCGTGATGAGGTACACTTGCTTGACGCCGGCTTCCTTGCACTGATCGATCAGCTTCGTGACGCCCTTCTGGAACGCCGCGGTGCGCTCCTTATCGAGCGGCAAATAGATGCCGTCGTTCATGCCGTAGCACGCGAACACGATTTCCGGTTTCGCCTTTTCCAGCACGCGGCCGAGCCGCTCGAACAGGCTCGGCCGCGGGAACTTGCCGCCCGCGTGGCCGTCTTCGCTCAACCCCGAAAGCGTTTCGCTCGCCAGTCCGAGGCCGATGATGTCGAAGTTCGCCTTCGGGTACAGTTTGTCGAGGTAGTACGCGGTGAAGCCGACGTACCCGCCGGCTTGCGTGTTGCTGTCGCCGAGGAACACGACGCGCTTGCCAGCGAGGGCCTCCGCGTTCTGCGCGGGCGCGGGCGAAGCGAGCGCGGCGCTCAGTGCGAGCGCGAGTGCGAAGCGGGTCATGCGCGGTCTCCGGTGGGTGTGGTGGAGTCGCGCCGGAACGTCAGGCGTCCGGTTCGGGGGCCGCGAGCGGGTTCACGTCCCACACCGTGACGCCCGCGCGGTTCGTCGCGACCACCAACAGCTTACCGGTCGCATCGAAGTTCAGCGAGCGCACGCCGCGCGGGCCGGTGTCGAAGATGTGGGTGCGCCGCCCGGTCTCGACGGACCACACCCACACCTGCCCGTCGCCGGTGCCGGCCGCGATCAGGTCGCCCTTCGGGCTGAACGCTAGCCGCGTGACCGTGCGCTCGAAGCCTTCGAGCGTGCGCGCGAGCTTGCGGTTCGCCACGTCCCACAGTTGAACGGCACCGTTGAAGCCGGCCGCGAGTTGCTTGCCGTCCGCGGAGAACGCCAGCGCCGTCGTCGGCCGGCGGCGCGTCGGCAGGTCGAACAGGCGGGCCCCGGTCGCGGGGTCGAACGCCGACACGGCGTTGTCCACGGCCCGACCGGTGTCGGAACCGACGGCGAGCGCCGCGCCCGCGGGCGACGCGGCGAGGCAGGGCACCGAGCCGTCGAAGTCGAGCGCGAACCGCTCGGTGCCGGAGCCGACGGCCCACACGCGCACGCGCCGGTTGTTCGGCTTCTGCCCGACGGTCGCCACCCAAGTGGCGTCCGGCCCGACGCACAGGAACCGCGGTTCGCTCACGCGCAGCGGGATCTGCCCCAGCACGGTCCCGGTCGCCAGTTCGCGCACCTGCACGCGCTCCTCGCGGTCGTCGATGCGGCACAGCGCCGCGGCCCGCGCGTCGGGCGTCAGCCACGCGGCCAACCCGTCGTTGAACACCTTGGGCGGGAACGGCGTGCGGCCGGGGTCCGGCGCGCCGGGCACCCACTTCGCCCACTGCTTCGCCGACACCGCGACCACCTCGCCGCCGGGCGCGAACCGCACGTCGAGCGCCGCGAAGTCGAGCCGCGCGCGGGGCCGCGTCTCGGTCCGGTACGGCGAGTCGATGCGCACCGGCGCGTGTTCGCTGCCCACGAACGCGGCCCGCCCCGGCGCGAGAACGACCGCGTCGGCCGGCGCGGTGCGGCGCACCTGCACGTTGCCGTCGGTCGGTTCCACGCGGGCGGCCCCGGACCCGGCCGACCACAGCGAGAACGACCCGCGGCTCGACTCGACCTCGGTCGCGCCGGCCCCCACCACGATGCGCCCGGGGCCGGTCGCGGTGACGCGCCCTTCCACGAGAACCACCTTGCGCGCGACTTCGTCGAACCGCACCGTCGATTCCGGGAACACTTCCACCCGCGTGCGGTCCGCGAACTCCACCACCGCGGCACTCTCTTCGCCGACGGTGCGGAGCGTCTGGTCCGGCGCGAGCGGTTGGTCGGACCGCGCGACGGTCGCGCCCGCGGGGCCGACCACTTCGACCGTGCCGGACACGGACGTGAGCCGCGCGAACTCCGGGGCCGCGGGCGCGTCGGGCACGCGCGGGGCCGGCGCGCGCGTACCGAACCACACGGCGACCAGTACCGCCGCCGCTAGCCC
>JALHNS010000016.1 GCA_022843445.1 Gemmata sp. | reverse complement strand
TACGGGCGACCGTGCTCCGGGTTCGTGGGCTTGAAGCCGCCCGCGGCCAGCGCCAGCGCGCCGCCGAGGTGCTGCGGGGCCACCTTCGGGCGCTGCAGGTCGAAGCCGAACGGCGTCACGAGCAGGCGGTTCGCGTGCGCCGGGTCGGTGCGCCACGCGTGCGCTTGGGTCTGCGTCGGCGCGGCGAGGAACGGTTGCGTGCCGAGCAGGTCGTTGGTCGCTTGCGGCGGCAGGTCGCCGTCGAGGTAGAAGTTGCGCATGAACGCGTAGCGCAGGTGCAGGCGCTTCACGTCGGTCGTGGCGAACGCGCGCGGGGTACCGGTGCTCGGCCACTGGTTCGGGTTGAACAGGCTCGCGTGGTTCGCCACCGGGGTGTTGTCGGTCTCGAGGCCGTTGAAGTTCGGTTGGCCGCTCAGGTCCGCGCCGGCGGGGTACGTCGGCGCGCCGTGCGCGGTGCGCCACGCGACCGGGCTGTAGGCGGGCAGCGCGCCGGCCGCGAACGGGGCGAACGCGCGCTGGTTCAGGCCGCTGCGCTGCTGCGGCGTGCCGCGGGCCGCCACGACGTTCGCGCCGTTGTTCGGCAGCGCCGAAGCGAGGTTCACTTCGTGCGGCCCGAACCCGGCTTGCGACGGCACCCCGGCGCGCCCGTGCGCGCTGGCGTTCAGCAGGCCGTTCAGCGGCACGATGAGCGGCGCGACCATCGGCTTGATGCGCTTGTTGTTCCACGTGAACACCGGCGCGCCAATGTCCATCCAGAGGCTGTCGTTGCGCTGCACGCCCACGCCGCCGGGCAGGTTCTGCACGTCGCCCCGATACTGACCGTCCGCGTCCGGCGGGACGCGCGGGAACTGCGGGTGTTCCAGCGGGCGCGGGCGCAGCGTGAGGAACTTCCCTTCGGCGCTGTTCCAGTTCGGGTTGTTCGGCGCGAGGGGGCCGAACAGCGATTCCCGGTGGAACGATTGTACCAGCACTTGGCCCGTCACCGGGTCCACCGCGCCGAGGAAGAAGTCTTTGAGGTCCGCGAAGCTGTAGCCGGCGGCCTTGTTCACGTAGTTGCGCGCGTTCGGGTCGAACGGCGCGAGCGCGGTGCCCGTGACGGGCCGCGTGCCGGTGTACTCGGGATCGACCAAGAACGGCCCGCCGTTAATGATGGCGGGCGTGAAGTTGACCACCCGCGACCGGTCGATCGGCGTGCCGTTCGGCAGTGTGAGCTGCTCGTGCGTGATGCCCACGCCGGCCCACGCCGTCGTGATGGGGGTGCCGGCGTTCAGCAGCGCCCAGTCCGCGCCGTACATCGAGCGCGCGACACTGTGGCCGCGGAGGGTGTTCCAGAGGGCCGTGCCGTCGTTCGCGTCGTCGTAGATGAGCGCGCCGAGGAACCGGTTCATCGTGCCGGTGGGGTCCGGCACGACGATTGACGGCGCGCCGCCCTGCCCTTGCGCTTCGGCGTTGCGCGTCGCCTGCTTGTTCACCGTGTGCCCGAACAGCGCGTACCCCATGCCCACCGCCGCGAACAGCGTGAGCATGGAGACCGCGATGAGCGTGAAGCTGGTACCCTTGCGCGGCGGTCGGCGGTGCGAGCGAGCGAGCGGCCGGAACATGGTAGCGGTCTCCGGGCGGAGGTCCGGGGTTCGGGATCAGCCGGGGCGCTTCTCGTCAGCGGAGTGCGCCCGCGCGGCTCACAGGTCGACGACGACGGACGTTTGCCGGGCGTGCAGCGTCTTCGGGTTCCACACGCGCAACCGCACCTGCACGCCGGTCAGCCGCAGTTGCGGGTTGTTGCCGGTGTCAAAGTTCGCGGGGAGCCAATCGTAGGGGTAATCGGAGTTCGTCGTGGTGAACAAGTCCGGGAACGCGCGCCCGGTGTACGTCGGGCCGCGGGTGCCGGTGTACTTCGTCTCGAACGACACCACGTTCGAGAGGATCTTGTCGTCGCCCACGCGCCCGGCGGCGGTCACGGGTGTAAACGGCACCCGCAGCGCCGGGTTCGCGCGGAGGTCGGCGAACGTGGCGACTTGGGCCGGGCCCGCGGTGGAGCGGAGCGCGAACACTTCACCCACGTCGGGCATGTTCAGCACCGGGCCGGGCCGGTTGAGGAACCCGCTGTACGCTTGCGCGTAGTCGTCGTTGAGCGCCACGAGCCGCTGCCGGCGGTACAGGTCGTACAGTTGCACGCCGCCGGGGGTGCGGCCGGCCACGACGAGGAAGTACGCGACCTCGGCCCCCACGCCGCCGTACTGCTGCCCGCCGGCCGCCGGCGTTTGCACGCTGAACTGCTTGTCCGGCGTGCCGCCGGGCAGCACCACCGTGAACCGCAGCGCGTGGTTCGCGCGCCACGACACGAACCCGTCGGCGTCGGTCGCCTCGGTGTTCGTCGGCCCGGTGCCGTTGGCTTGGAAGTACCCGCCGCGCGGCAGTGCGTAGCCGGGGCCGAGGGTGCGCAGTTGGTCGCTCAGCCTGCGCCCGTGGTTCGGTTTGCGGTCCTCGTCCAAGAAGTGGTCGGCACTCAGGTCGCGGCGCAGCAGCTCGATCACCGAGCGCTCTTGCGACATCAGGTCGGCTTGGGCCTTCGCCGTGCGGAAGCTGTCCAAGCCCTGCTTGTACAGCCACGTGAACAGCCACATGCCCAGAACGCACATGGACGCGGCCACCATGAGTTCCACCAGCGTGAACCCGCGCCGCGCTCGTGCATTTGCGGTGAGAATCATGGGAGTCGTTAGTTGTTATTTGTTGGTTGTTACCGGTTGTTGGCGACGCTTAACAACGAAGAACCAATAACCCGGAACACCAATCAGGGGCCGAACCCGGCGCTCAGTTGGGGCCGCTCGTACACGTCTATGATGCCGGGCATCACCACGATGTTGGCCGTGTAGGTGCCGACGTTGCCGTGCGGCGACTGCACCGGGCGGTGCAGTTCGATGCGCCCGTCGTCGGCGATGCTCACCACGCGGTAGAACTCCGCGTGCCGCAGCGGGAACGGCGCGGTTGCGCCGGCGGTCCGGCCCGCGTCCATGAGCCACGAGCCCTTGCGCACTTCCGCGGCGAGGGGGATGCCGGTGAGGATCGTCTGACCGACCGTGAGCGTCCCCGGGTACACCGTTTCGGTCATCGACGGGCGGTACTGGTGGATGCGCTGGTTGAACACCACAACTTGCGCGCGCAGGTTGAACCGGTCGCGGTTCACCGGGCGCTGCACCACCCACAGCCAGTTGTAGCGCAGCTCGCGCATCTCCGGGCCGGCCTGCACCGCGCCGTCGTCGTTGTAGCCGAGGCCGTCGAGCTGGCTGCAGAACCGCAGCGCGTGCCGCACCGGGTCGCCGGAGTTGGTCACGACGCTCAGGTTCACCCGCGGAATACCCGTGGTGCCGCCCACCGGCCCGGTCAGGCCCGCGGCGAACCCCATCGGGTCGATGAACACCGGGTAGCTCGGTTCGCCGCTGTCGCGCGGCACCGGCGCGCCGCCGGCCCCCCGGTCCAGCGACGGGTAGTACGGCTCGTTGCTCGCTTCGCCCACTTCCACCACCATCCGCTTGTGGATCTCGCGCAGTTGGCCGTCGGCGATCAGCGCGCTGGTGGTGGTGCGGTCCCGGATGAGCGCGTTGCCCGCGGCCAGCGCCGCGAACGGGTACAGCGAGATCACGCTCGCCACCCCGATGCCCAAAATGCCGAACCCGACGAGCACCTCCATCAGCGAGGTTCCCGGTCGGCGGCGGTGCGCGGAACGCATCATCGGTGTCGCCCTCGAACCGACCGCGGCAGTGCGGTCGGCGGAATCATAGGCCGCGGGCTGCGAATCCCAAAAAACGGCTCGCCGCCCCGAATCGCGCGAAATGACAGCGAACCGCCGGCGTTTCAGTTGTGGGCGAATCCGCTTCTGGAGCCGACCAACTCTCTTCTGTAGCCGGCCTCTGTGAGGCCGGTGCTGGCTTGTGAAGGTAGCACCGGCCTCACAGACCCCGGCTACAGAAGCCTCACTCAATCCAACTGCTGCCGGGCCAGAGTGTACGGGTCTTGTCCGGGACCGTATCCGCCGCCCGCGACCGGCCAAAGGACCGGGGCCGTGCCGACGTATCCGTTGCGAACGCCCACGATCTGTTGCTCGCCGCCGCGCAAAAAGTCGTTGTACGTGAACACCCACGGCGCGCCGGGAGCGGCAACGGTCGGCCGCGAGAGCGGGGTCAGCCCCGGCACCTTCGTCACGTCGCGCACCCACAGGTACACGCCCGCGTTGGCCGCGATCTGCGTCGTCTGTGTGCCGTTGGTGAACCGCGAGGTAATCGTCTGCCCGTTCGGCGCGAACATGACGTCGTAGTTCGCGTTCGCGAGGCCCTGCGGCAGGCACAGCGGCAAATCGACCGCGATGTCCTTCGGTAGCGGCACGGTCGGCTCGCCGAGTTGCGGCACCGGCGCGCCGTAGATGCCGAAGTGGTAGCTGCGGTAGATCGCGACGTTGTTCTGCGGGCTGCCGTTTGGCGGCGGCCCGGCCGCGCCCAAGTACGGGTCCGGGTACACGTCCAACAGGGCTTCGCCGCTCGTCGCGCTCGTCGGCGTGAACCCGCTGATTTGCGACCACGTGCCGAGCGGGGGAATGCTCAACGTCGCGCCGGGACTGGAGACGGTGGCACCGCCGCCGAGCACCGCGATTTGGTCCGCGGTCAGGTTGATGAGGTAGCAGTGCCGGTTCACGATGCGCCCCTGCGCGTCGTAGTCGTAATTGAACTGCACATAGGGTTGCGGCCGGCCTTGCACGAGCACTTGCAGATCGGAAACGACCACCTCGGGCGCTTCGAGGTACTGCATCTCGGTGGAAACCGCGGGGTTGGTCGGGTTCGGCAGGAACCGCACCCCGCGCGGCTGCTTCGTGGAGGCCGCGTGCCCCTGCGCGATGCGCAGCGCGCCCTGCACCTCCGCGGTGGCCTTCAGCGTGTTGTCCTTGTTCACGATGCCCGGCAGCAGGCCGAGCGTCAGCGCGCCCAGCGCCGCGGTGAGCGCCATCACCACCAGCAGTTCGATGAGCGTGAACCCCGCACGCGGCCGAGACAGCGAACGCGGGGTCGGCGCGAACTGGCGCGCGTTAGTGTGCGTGATCATTGTTTCCCCTTCGCGCCGAGTTGCTTGAGCCGGATGCCGAGTTGGTCGTCGGCGGTGCCAACGGCCTTGTCTTTGCCGGGCGAGTACACCGACACCATGCGGTTCATCGGCGGGGCCCCGTTGTTGGGCCAGTTCGGCGTCGGCCGGCCGGTGTTGAACATACCGCTACTCGCCGCCCACGCGCGCTTGGTCGTGTCGGTCCACCCGGACACGAGGTTCGACGTGTCGAGCGGATCGAAGTTGCCCCCGACGCCCGGCACGCGCCGGTTCACCGCCTCGGTGCCGGTTTCCCAGCGCACGAACCCGATCGAGTTGCCCCACGCGTCCACGAACACCTTGAACGGGCGGCCGTTCAGCGTCACGTCGCGGGTCTGGCCCAGTTCGTCGCCGCTGCCCGCGGTGCTGCCGCCCCCGCTCGCCGACTTCTGCGTGAGGACGATGTACAGCAGCGCCGCGCTTTCCTCGTGCGGGTTGCCGGCACCCGCCAGCCCGTTGAACGGGGCGAGCGCTTCGAGCTGAAAGCCGGGCACCACCGTGACCCGCGCGCCGGCCTCGGCGAACGTGTCCGGGAAGTTGCGCCGCAGGTTGGCCGCGGCCCAGAGCGCCCGCGCGCGGGGAACGCCGTCGGCGTAGGTGACGACCGCCGGCGGAATGTTCGCCTCCTTCGACGCGTTCGCGAGCACCGTGCCGTATTCCGAGTCGAGCGCCTTTTGCAGCTTGTCCACCTGCTGATCGACGCTGTTGCGGCGCTGGCTCTCGCTGGTGCTGAGCAGCGCCACGCCCGCGAGCGCGGCGATGACCGCGATGATCGAGATGACCACCAGCAGTTCGATCAGCGTGAACCCGGCCCGGCGCGTCGCGTGCGTGCCCGTCATGGGAAAGCCTCCGGTTACTGCGGCCCCGCGCCGAGGTTGAGGGGGGAGAAGTTCGCGCGGTCGTCGGCCCCGTCGCCGGTCACGGTGGCCCAAGTGCCGCCGACCCCGAACCGCCGGTTCTCGCCCGCCGAAATGAGTTGGAACCCCGCCGGGCTGACGTACCCGCTGCCGCTGAAGTACGGCCCGGCCGGTTGGCCCGGCGGCGTCGGGAAGGCGTGGAACCCGCCGTAGGCCCCGCTGCCCACGGTCGTTTGTTTCGCGTTGTAGACGGCGAAGTACGCGATCGGCGTGTTCCAGCCGTCGATAATCCGGGCGAACTCGCGCCCGTTCGCCGAGTACTGCCGCCGGGTGATCTCGCCGAAGTACGGCCCGAGCCGGTTCTCGCCCGTGGCGATCGGCGCGAACGGCCGCTGGCCCTTCTGGAACCCGCGGAACGCGACGTTGCCCTGCCCGTCGGTGTCTTGGATCCCGTTCAGGAAGAACAGGAGGGTCTGGTTGGCGTCGAGGTCGCCACCGAAGTTGGCCCCGCCGCCGAGGTCCGCGAGGTTCACCCGCTGCTGGCTGAACACCCGCTGGATGTACTGCGCTTCGAACGACTGGTCGCTCGGGTTCGTGGCGCTCGTGTACGAGTTCCGCAAGCGGAACGGCCCGGCCCAGCGGTTGTTCGCGAGGTCGTAGCTGCCCGCCGGGATGTACCGCGTTTGGGTCTCGCTGCCGAACGTGTTGATGGCGTTCGAGAGCGCCGCGAGCGTGGACGACGTTTGGGCCCGCGGGCCGACGCCGATAACGCGCATGACGCCCGCAATGGTCAGCCCCGCCAGCACCGCGATGATCGCGATGACGACGAGCAGTTCGATGAGGGTGAACCCGGCCCGCCCGCGAACCGGCGAAGGCCCGCGCGTGGGAACCGGCTCGCTCCGCCGCAACATGTTCGGTGTCTCCTGTCGTTGTGTCGGGCGCGCGGGGCGCGGGGCTTCTTACCCCCCGCGCCCCGCACCGGTGCTCACTTGCTCAAGCCTTCTAGCAGTTTGATGAGCGGCAAGAACAGCGAGATCACGATCGCACCGATGGTGAAGCCGAGGAACACGATCATGATCGGTTCGAGCAGCGCCAGCAGCGACTTGACGGTGATGTCGACCTGTTCGTCGTAGAAGTCCGAGACCTTGTAGAGCATGGTGTCGAGGTCGCCGGTTTCTTCGCCCACCTCCACCATATTCACGACCATGTCGTCCACCAAACGCGACTCCTTGAGCGGGTCGGCGATGGTGTCGCCCTCGCGGATGGACTCGAACACCCGCTGGAACATGCGCTCGAAGACGGCGTTGTTCGCGGTCTCCTTCACGATGTTGATGGCCTCCAAGATGGGCACGCCGGAACTGATGAGCGTGCCCAGCGTGCGCATGGTCCGGGCGACGATCGTCTTCTCGACGAGGTCGCCGATGACCGGTATCCAGAGCACGGCCCTGTCGAGTGCGTAGTTCCCGGCCCGCGTGAGCCGCACCAGTTTTAAGAAGAAGTAGATCGAGATCGGGAACAGCGGGATCGTCCACCAGTAGTCGCTCATCCAGTTGCTGACGGCGATGAGCTTCTGCGTGGCCCACGGCAGGGTCATGCCGAACTCGTCGAAGATCTTCTTAAACTTCGGGATGATCGACACCATGATGAAGGTGAGGATCGCCACCGCGACGAAGATGACCACCGCCGGGTACACCATCGCGCCGATGATCTTGGACTTCAGGCTCTGGGCCTTCTCCAAGAAGTCGGCGAGGCGCTGCAGGATGATTTCCAGCGCGCCGCCGG
Organism: Gemmata sp.; assembly: GCA_022843445.1. Taxonomy (GTDB): domain Bacteria; phylum Planctomycetota; class Planctomycetia; order Gemmatales; family Gemmataceae; genus Gemmata. The sequence goes on along the minus strand of JALHNS010000016.1, from coordinate 31,138 downwards.
CCTCACCGGCCCGCACCATGTTCACGTACAGCTTGCTGAACGCCTTCGGGTGCTTGCCGAGCGCCTCGGAGAGCGCCGAGCCGCTTTCCACGTCTTCCACGACGTCGATGAGCGCGTTCTTCAGCGCGCTGGGCGGCATCTGGCGCTCCAGAATGCGCAGGCTGCGCAGCACCGGCAGGCCGGCGTCTTGGAGCGTGGAGAACTGGCGGGTGAAGGTGACGAGCTGCTTGGCCTTCACGCCGCCGATGACGAACGTCTTCTTACTCTTGCCGGCCTTCTTCTTCTTCTTCGCCGCCTTGCCCCCGCCGGCCGTGGCGGTGAGCTTGGTGACGAAGTAGCCCATCGCCTTGACCTTCTGCTGCGCCTCTTCCTCGTTGGTCGCCTCGACCGAGTCCTTGACCTCGGCCCCCGACGTGTCGAGCGCTTCGTACTTGTACGTTGGCATTCTGCTACCTCTGCCGTGGTGTGCGTCGGCGCGGGCCGGGTCCGGTCGCCCCTTCGCGTTCAAAGGGGCTAACGTTTGTCGCGGGAACGCATTCCAACTCGGTGCGCGGGGCGTGCGAGCACCCCACTCTACGCGGGCCGCTCGAAGCGGCCAAAAAATCCCGTCGGACGGGCTTCGCCTGTCCCGGCGATCCGAAGGCGCGAGACGGGACAGGCGAAGCCCGTCCTACGGCGCTAGTTGTCGTCTTCCATCACGGTCTCGCGCACCACCTCGTCGAGCGTGGTGAGGCCGCCGAACAGCGCCCGCAGGCCGGCGTCGCGCAGGCTGTGCGTGCCCTGCTTGCGGGTGTAGGCCCGGATCGCGTCGGTGCTCGCGCCGCGGCTCACCATGTCCCGCAGGTCGTCGTTCATGATCAGCAGCTCGTACAGACCGGTGCGGCCCTTGAAGCCGAGGTTGTTGCACTTGTCGCACCCCTCGCCGTAGAAGAAGGGCCGGCCCTTGACCATCTCCGGCGTGAGGTTCAGTTCCATCATCTGCTCGCGGGTCGGCTCGTAGGGCGTGCGGCAGTGCACGCACACCTTCCGCACCAGCCGCTGCGCCTCGATGGCTTCGACCGTCGCGGTGATGAGGAACGGTTCCACGCCCATGTCGCGGAGGCGCGTGATGGACGAGGGCGCGTCGTTGGTGTGCAGGGTGCTGAACACCAAGTGCCCGGTGAGCGAGGCCTGAATCGAAATGCCGGCCGTCTCGAGGTCGCGGATCTCGCCCACCAGAATCACGTCCGGGTCTTGGCGCAAGATGCTGCGCAGCGCCGCGGCGAACGTCAGGTCGATCTCGTGGTTGATCGGGCACTGCACGATGCCGTCGATTTCGTACTCCACCGGGTCTTCGGTGGTGATGATCTTGGTCTCGATGTCGTTCAGTTCGCTGAGCGCGGAGTAGAGCGTGGTGGTCTTGCCGGCCCCGGTCGGCCCGGTCACGAGCACGATGCCGTTGGGCTTCTTAATGACCGCCCGGAACTGCGCGAGGATGTCGGGTTGCATCCCGATGCGGTCGAGCGACAGGCCCACGTTCGTGCGGTCCAGCACCCGAATGACGACGCTCTCGCCGAACAGGGTGGGCAGCACGCTCACGCGCATGTCGACTGGGTTGCCGCCGACGTTCAGTTCGATGCGCCCGTCCTGCGGCACGCGGCGCTCCGCGATGTCGAGGTTCGCCATAACCTTGATGCGCGACGCGATGGCCGTCGCGAGGTGCCGCGGGGGCGGGACCATCTCGTACAGCACGCCGTCGCACCGGTACCGCATCTTGTACTCGTCTTCGAACGGCTCGAAGTGAACGTCCGAGGCGTGGTCGCGGATCGCCATCAACATCACCATGTTGATGAGCTTCCGCACGGGGGCGGCGTTCGCCATCTCGATCATGTCGTCGAGGTCGATGGAGTTCTCGCGCCCGTAAGCCACGGTGCCGATGTCGGAGGCTTCAAGGGCGGTAATCAGCGAGCTGATCGACTCCTCTTTCTCGGTCGAATACGCTTTCGCCAGAAGGGTTTCGATCTGTTTGGGCGGCGCGAGAACCGGCTGCACTTGCTTGATATTCAGCAGGTTGCGCAGGTCGTCCATCGCCTGCATGTTGTTCGGGTCCGACATCGCCACGGTGAGCGTCTCGTTCTCGTACGTCAGCGGCACCAGCTTGTACAACTCGGCCATCTGCTTCTGCACGAGTTTGACCGCGGCCGGGTGCGGCTTGGTCTCTTCGAGGTTGGCGACGCGCATGCCGTGCAGTTCGGCGAGCGCCTGAAGCAACTGCTCCTCGTTCAGCAGGTTGCGCTGCTGCGCGAGTTCGCCGAGGGTGGCGTCGGAGGTGCGCATTTCCTCGTACAGCGACTCGATTTGCGCGCCGTCGAGGAAGCCGAGGTCTTCGAGTTTGCGGGCGAGTTGGAGCGTGTTGGCGTCGATGTGCGCGAAGCGGTTCTTCGCGGGCGCGGGCTTCTTCGCGGCCGGCGCGGGTTGCGGCACTTTGGCCGCGCCGCCGCCGGCGCCACTTTGCGCCGCCGGTTTCGCGCCGGGCTTGTTCACGGGCGCGGGGCCGGTGGGCTTGTTGGTCGGCTGCCCCTTCGCGCCCTCGCCCTTCGCGCCTTCGGTCTTGTTCTGCGAGCCGTCACCGGTCTTTTTCGGCTGGTTCGGCTGGTTCGGGGTAGCCATGTGTCTTCGGGGGTCGTGAGTTCGCGTCGGATTCGAAACGCGGCCCCGCCCAAAAGGGCGGACCGCAGGACAGTTGCGCTCGGCGCGGCGGGCGGCTACGTCCGGCGGCGCCGCGGCTGATCGTCGTCGTCGTCATCGTCGTCGTCGTCGTCTTCGTCCTCGTCCTCGTCGCCCCCTTCTTCATCGTCGTCCTCAAGCCCGCGCTCGGCTTGCGCGATCTTTGCCGCCAGTTCGTTCGGCTGGTTCGCCTTCAGCAGCACCTCTTCCTTGTCGCACAAGTCCTCGCGCCACAAGCGGAAGAGTGCATCATCGAGCAAGAACATGCCGTGTTTGCGGCCGGTTTGCACCGACGAGTTAATGCGGTACGTCTTGTTCTCGCGAATCAGGTTCCGGATCGCGGGCGTGACGACCATCATCTCGTAAGCCGCGATCAGCCCTTCCGGCTTCCGCGGCAAGAGCGCCTGCGACAGCACGCCGATCAGCGAACCCGCAAGTTGCGTGCGGATCTGATCTTGCTCGTTTTCGGGGAACACCGTCACCACGCGGTCGACCGTGGACGCGGCACCGGAGGTGTGCAGGGTGCCGAACACCAAGTGCCCGGTTTCGGCGGCTTCGAGCGCGGCGCGGATCGTTTCCAAGTCCCGCATTTCGCCCACGAGGATGCAGTCCGGGTCCATCCGCAGCGCCCGCCGCAGCCCCTCTTTGAAGTCCGGCACGTCGATGCCGATCTCGCGCTGGTTGACCGTGCTCTTCTTGTGCTTGTGGAAGTACTCGATTGGGTCTTCCAACGTGATGATGTGCCGGTCGTAGTTGTCGTTCAGGAAGTTAATCATCGACGCGAGCGAGGTCGTCTTGCCGGACCCGGTCGGCCCGGTGACGAGCAACAAGCCCCGCGGCCGGATGATGAGCGACCGAATCGCTTCCGGCGTGCCCAACTGCTCGAACGTGAGGAACTGGCTGGGGATGCGCCGCATCACCATGCCCACAGTTCCCTTTTGCTTGAACACCGCGACGCGGAACCGGAACCCATCGACGTACTCGATGGCAAAGTCGGCCCCGCCTTTGGTTTGCAGCTCCTGCTGGCAGCGGTCGGGCGTGATCGACTTCATCAGCGCCGTCGTGTCGTCGTTGTCGAGCACGATGCCGCCGAGGTCGAGCTTTTTCATCCGCCCTTGGTGGCGCACCACCGGCGGCTGCCCGACGCTAATGTGCAAGTCGCTGGCTTTGAGCTGAATGACCGTAGCCAACAGCTTTTCCATCGAGACTCTACCGGGACCGGGCACGGTTGCGTCTCCTGTTGCGGGTGAACGGTCGGGAAGCCAGCCCGGCGCGCAGCGGGAGCACGCCCGCCGCGAACCGGTGTCGCATTATCACCGCGGATCCCCAAGTTCCAAGTTCCAAGTTCCAAGTTTTGCACTGTCTTCGACTTGGAACTCTGGAACTCGGAACTCGGAACCTAATCCTCTTTCGCCACCAGCACTTCGGCGTGACAGGTGCTGAGCACCTCGTCGAACGTGGTGGTCCCCTTCACGATTTTCAGCACGCCGTCTTCGAGGAGCGAGCGCATCCCGGCTTGGGCGCGGGCCTTGCGCCGGATTTCCTGCGTCGGAGCCTGAGCGAACGTCAGTTCGCGGATGATCGAAGTCATGCGGAGCATCTCGAAGATGCCCTGTCGCCCGCGGTAGCCGGTTTGCCGGCAGTGGTTGCACCCGCGGCCCTTCATAAAGGTCGCCTTTTCGATCTGTTCTTGCGTGATGCCGGAGGCGCGGATCTCGGCCGCTTCCGGTCGGTACGGCTCCTTGCACTTCGGGCAGTTCACGCGCACGAGGCGCTGCCCCATGATCGCGATAACCGAACTGGCGATGAGGAACGGGGGCACGCCGATGTCCGCGAGGCGAGTCACAGCGCTAGGCGCGTCGTTCGTGTGCAGTGTACTGAAAACTAAGTGTCCGGTCAGAGACGCCTGCACGGCGATTTCTGCGGTTTCTTTGTCGCGGATTTCGCCCACGAGAATGATGTTCGGCGCTTGCCGCAGCATGGCCCGGATGATGCGGGCGAAGTCCAACCCGATCCCGTGCTTCACTTCGACTTGGTTGATACCCGGCAGGTAGTATTCCACCGGGTCTTCGGCCGTGATGATCTTCCGGTCGGGCCGGTTGAGTTCGTTGAGCGCCGAATAGAGCGTCGTCGTCTTCCCGGACCCGGTCGGCCCGGTTACGAGGAAGATGCCGTTCGGCCGCTTGATGATCTGTTGGAACCGGATGTAATCGTCTTCCGCAAAGCCGAGATCTTTAATGCTCACCTGAATGTTGCCCCGGTCCAGAATCCGCATCACCGCGGACTGCCCGTGGACCGACGGCAGCATGCTCACACGAAGGTCGAAGTGCTTACCGTGGACCGTCATCTTGATCCGGCCGTCCTGCGGGCGTCGCTTCTCGCTGATGTCGATGCTCCCCATGATCTTCAAACGGGAGAGCAGGGGCAGCAGGAGGCGCCGGGGCGCGGCGTCGCGCTCAACTAGCACTCCGTCGATGCGGTATCGCACCCGGACGCGGTCGGCGAACGGCTCGATGTGGATGTCGGACGCCCGGAGGCTGATGGCTTCCGAGATAATGAGGTTCACCAGCCGCACGACCGGGGCGTCCGAATCGTCGGCGTTCGCCATCGACCCGGCCGATTCGGTCTGCGTGAACTCGATCGCGGTGTCGGTGAATTCGACCAGAAGTGAGTCCACCGACTCGGTTTCGGTCTGCCCGTAGTTCTTGTTGATCGCTTCCTGAATCTGCTCCTGCACCGCGAGCACCGGCACGATGTCCTTGTTCAGAATGAACTGCAACTTCTGAACGGTGTCGTAGTTCGTGGGGTCCGCGGTCAGAATCTTGAGCGTGTTGCCTTCCAGTTCGAGCGGCAGCACGACGTTTTCGCGCGCCACCGACTCCGGCACGAGTTCGATGACCGATTTCGGAATCGTTAGATCGGTCATGTCCACGAACTGGAGGCCGTTGAACTCGGCCACCGCGGACATGACCTCGTTCGCCGAGAGGTACTGCTGCTTCACCAGCGCGTCTTGCAGCTTGATGCCGGTCGCGCTCGCGATGCTCTCGGCCTCGCTGAGCTGGTCCGGGCTGATGAGCTTTTTCTTCAGAAGCAGGTCGGTGAAATCACCGCGACCTTTGGCCATGACAGGCGCTCCTTCCACGGGACCGTGTTAAGCGGACTTGGGGCTTCGGTAGAGTGTTGCCGAGCGGCAGCGAGCGACGAACGTGAGCGCGGGTGATGATCGAACCGACATCGGGAACCGCAACGAATCGACGGACGTTACAAATGGATGAGTTGATTACAATCGACCGGCCGGGGTGACTTCAAGTGAAAAGAGCGCGACTTCCGCGGTATTTCGTCACTTTTTTCGCGCGGCGCCCGCCGGGGGTGGTGTTCACTGTTTGGCACCCCCCACCCTGTGAACACGACAGCGTCGGGCTACTTCGCGCGCAGCGCGCGCCCAGGCAGCGCCCCGGTGTGGGTGCCGCGGTCCAGCACCACGCTGCCGTTCACGATCACGTATTCGATGCCCGCGTTGTACGCGAACGGCGCTTCGTAGGTCGACTTGTCGATCACCGTCGCCGCGTCGAAGACGGTTACGTCCGCGAACGCGCCGGCGCGCAGCGTGCCGCGATCGGTGATGCCGATCTTGGCCGCGTTCAGCGAGGTCATTTTGCGCACCGCGTCTTCGAGGGTGAGAGCGCCGCGGTCGCGCGCGTACAGGCCGAGTACGCGGGGGAAGGTGCCGAAGTTCCGCGGGTGCGGGTTGCCGCGCTTCAGCGGGCCTTCGGTCGCGTAGGCCGAACCGTCGGAGCCGACCGAGCACCACGGTTGCTTCAGCGCGAAGAGCATGTCCTTTTCGTCGTGGTGCGCGAACACCGTCGGCACCGACCCGCCTTGCTCAATCAAGATGTCGAAGAGGATGTCGAGCGGGTCCGGCTTCGGCTCCTTCCCCTTCTGTTTCGCGGCCATCACGCGGTCCATCGTCAGCCCTTCGTAAGTGCCGCGCCCGCTCACCAGCATCCGCGACCAGTCCCCGCCGACCGCGGTGTAGTGGTTGTACCAGCCCTCAATGCCCTTCAAGATGTCGAACTTGAGGCGCTCGCGCTGCTTCGCGTCTTTGAGGCGCTCGAGCATCTTGGCCGTGCCGCCTTCGTGCGCCCACGGCGGAATGATGCTGGCGAGGTTGTTGTTCCCGCGCGTGTACGGGTACACGTTGGCCTGCACGTTCACGCCGCGCTTGCGGGCGGCTTCGATCAGCGCCACGACTTCGTTCATCTTGCCCCACAGTTTCTCGTCAGCGATCTTCAGGTGAATGATGTCCACCGGGACGCCGGCGCGCTCGCCCACTTCAATCGCCTGCTTCACCGACGCGAACACGTCCAACCCTTCGCTGCGAATGTGCGTCGAGAAGATGCCGCCGTGCTTCTTCACCGCGCCGCACAGTTCTACGAGGTCGTCGGTAGTAGCGAGCGACCCGGGCGGCATCATCAGCAGCGACGACAGCCCGAACGCGCCGTCCTTCATCGCCTCTTCGATCAACTCCTTCATCGCGGCAATTTGCTTCGGTGTGGGCCGCTCGTGCGACTTGCCCATCACGCACTCCCACACGTTGTCGAGGCCGACGTAGCTCGCGACGTTCACGCTCGCGCCTTCTTTGTCGAGCACATCGAAGTAGCCTTCGAGCGTACTCCACTCGAACACCTTCCCGCGCGCGGGAAACTTGCGCGCCCCGAGTTGCCCCTTCAGCGGCGCGGCGGAGCGCCCTTCGCCGAGCACTTCCGTCGTCACGCCCTGCCGGATTTTGCTCTGCGCTTTGCCGTCTTCGAGGATGAGATCGTCCGAGTGCGAGTGAATGTCGATGAACCCGGGCGCGACGACCAACCCCTTCGCGTCGATGGTGCGCTTGGCCTTCCCTGCCGGCACGCGGCCCACGGCGACAAGCTTTTCGCCTTTGGTGGCGACATCGCCGTAGAACCACGGGTTCCCGGTGCCGTCGAGGATTCGCCCGCCGGTGACGAGCAGATCGTATTCCGGTTCCGCGCCGCGCACGGGCACTGCTGCGAGCGCGTACACGAGTGCGAAGGAGAGGAGCGGTTTCACGTCGGCCTCGGGGGAAGGGGAAGTTGCCCCAACGATACCCGCGACCGTAGCGAAGGGGAAGCGCCGCGCGATATGGTGGAGCCATGACCGAACGCGAGTGGCTGACCGCCGAGCGGCCATGGCAGATGATCAACTTCGCTCGCGAGCGCGCCAGCGCGCGAAAGTTGCGGTTGTTCTCGTGCGCCTGCTGCCGGTCGGCGTTGAACGAGTTCGCGCCGGGTATCGCGGAGCGAGCGCTGGTGGCAGCGGAACTGTTCGCCGACAGCGCACTGAAGACGGGCACACTCGAACACGTGCTCCACACGCTCGACGCGAGTGCGAGCGCCGCTGGCCGCGACGCGAACTCCATCGGCTATCTGCTCCACCTACTGGATGCTTGCCGAGTGGCGTGTTTTCCCAGCAATCCCGGCGATATGGCGCGAGATGTAGCGCAATCCGCTGCGTACGCTGCGGCTGACCTACCACTGTTCGCGTCAGGCAGCAGAGAACCGGCGGAACTGCTCGCGGAGTTCGCGGCGCAATGCGAACTCCTCCGCTGCATCATCGGGAACCCGTTCGCGCCGGTTTCCTTCGACCCCGGGTGGCGCACCTCGGACGCGGTCGCCCTCGCGCAGAGCATGTACGAATCGCGCGACTTTTCTGCGATGCCGATCCTCGCGGACGCGCTCCAAGAAGCCGGGTGCGAGAACGAACAGGTACTCGCGCACTGCCGCGACGCCCGCGACCACGCCCGCGGTTGCTGGGTGTGCGACGCGTTGTTGGCGCGGTCGTAGGACAGGCTTCCAGCCTGTCCCGGCGCTGCCAACGCGCGTACCGGGACAGGCTGGAAGCCTGTCCTACGACCGCGCCTCACCTACAATGCCCATTTGAACTTCGCCGCACCACGAGCCGCACCCGCATGTCCGTGAAGTCGCTTCCGCTCACCACTCCTTCGGCACCGGCGACGAGCGCCGAGGGCAAAGGCAGCTACGCGTTCATTTCGCTCGGCTGCCCGAAGAACACCGTCGATAGCGAGCGCATGCTCGGCAAACTCGCGCAAGACGGCTACGCGTTCCAACCGGACGCCGACGGCGCGGACGTTGTAGTCGTGAACACCTGCGGGTTCATCGAACCGGCGCGCCAAGAGTCGCTCGCGGTCATCCGCGAAATGCTCGCGCTCAAGAAGGCCGGGAAGGTCGGCGCGGTCGTCGTCGCCGGGTGCATGGCCGAGCGCCAGCGCGAGGTACTGCTCGAACAGGTGCCCGAAGTCGATCAGATCGTGGGCGTCTTCGGCCGCGAAGACATCGCCGCAGTGGTCGATCGCGCCGTTTCGCAGCAGAGCGAACAGCGCAGTTTGTTCCGCCCCGCGCCGGTGCGGGCGCTCGAAGACACCGCGCGGCTGCGCATCACCCCGCGGCACTTCGCGTACCTAAAAATCAGCGAGGGCTGCGACCGGCTTTGCACCTACTGCGCGATCCCGAAGATGCGCGGCAAGCACGTCACGAAGCCGATCGAGGAAGTGATCCGCGAGGCGCACGAACTCGCGGCCGACGGCGTGCGCGAGCTCATCATCGTCGCCCAAGACACGACGTATTACGGCTTCGACCTGTACGGCCGCTCGCGGCTCGCGGAACTGCTGCGCGAACTCGACAAGGTGCCGGGCATCGAGTGGATTCGCACGTTGTACGCCTACCCCGAACACATCTCGGACGAGATCATCGAGACGTTCGCGGGCGCGAAGAAGATCATCCCGTATCTGGACATGCCGCTTCAGCACATCAACGACCGCGTGCTGAAGCGCATGATTCGCCGCGTGGACCGCGCCGCGACGGAAAGCCTGCTGCACCGGCTACGGGCGAAGTGGACGGACCTCGCGATCCGCACCACGTTCATCACCGGCTTCCCCGGCGAAACGGACGCCGAGTTCGAGGAGCTGCGCGCGTTCGTGCGGGACTTCAAGTTCGAGCGCGTGGGGGTGTTCCCGTACTCGCTCGAACCCGGCACGCCGGCGGAGAAGCTCGACGGCCACCTGCCCGAAGACGTGAAAGCGGCCCGCGTGGCCGCGATCATGGAAGTGCAACAGCAGGTGGCGTTCGGGTGGGCGAACGCGCAGGTGGGCAAAGAGCACGCGGTGGTAATCGACGGCCCGGACCCGGAGTTCGCGAACCACTTCCGCGGGCGCACCACCGCCGACGCACCCGAGATCGACTGCGAAGTGCGCGTGAAAGCGAAGAACCTGCAACCGGGCGACTTCGTGCGCGCGAAGGTCACCGCCGCCGACGGCTACGACCTCGTCGCGAAAGCGATCGGGCAACCGTGGTGAGTAGTGCCGCGCGCGAGTGCCGCACCTAGAATACTGGCTTTCCGAAACACCCCGCCGAGGTTCGAATGGGCATTCAGCACAAGCCGAAGAGCGTCCGCAACGCGTCCAAGAAGCGCCGCAAGGCCCGCAAGCACAAGCTGCGCAGCAGCAAGAAGTATCGCGGCGGCGTGCGCTAAACGGCGCGCCCAACGAACGAGCCGGAAGCGTGAGCGACTGTCTTCTCTTCACCTGAAGAATGAAGACCGTCGCTCACGCTTCCGGCTCGTTCGTTGAACGCTTAGGCCGCGCGGCGCATGGGCACTTCCAGTGCCGCGCGAAGCGGCTTTCGCGCCAGCAGGCACAGTTCGTCACCGGCCCCGCGGCGCTCGGTCCACTTCGAGAGCGCGCTGCGCACGAGGCGCACGCGGGCGAACGGCGTCCACCACTTCGGGTTCAGTTCGCGCGCCCGGCGCACCGAGTAGCCGGTCCAGTTCGTGTGACCTTTCGTCGCCACCGTCTCCACCTCGAACCCGGACGCGCGCACCGTGCGGGCCAGTGTATCGGGCGTGAAGTGGGACAAGTGCCACGGCAAGCGCAAGGGGAACCACGCCTTCCCGAACGCGCCGAAGCCCCACGCCGCGAGGTTCGGCACCGCCACGCACAGCGCGCCGCCGGGTTTCAGCGCCACCAGCGCGTGACGCAGCAGCGCCGCGGGGTCGTGGACGTGTTCGAGCACCATTCGCAGCGTGAGCGCGTCGAGCGAGTTCGGCGGCACGTCCGGGTGCGGGAGCGTGCCGCACACGGCGCGCACGCCGTAGCTCTCTTTCGCGCTCTGCACCGCGTGCGGGCTGAAGTCCATGCCGAACGCGTTCCAGCCGCGGTCGCGCATCTGCGCGACGAAGTGCCCCGCGCCGCAGCCGTAATCGAGCAGCGCGCCGCCGGGCACGACCGGGATGCGGTCGGCCAAGCTGCGCTCGCGGTGCCCGAACAGCTTCGCGCGCAGCCGGCGCAGCGGGCCGTTCTTCAGCTTCGATCCGCGATACTGCGGGTAGTCTTCGGTGTACAGCAGGCCGACGGTGTCTTCGGTCGGTCGCGGGTCGAGGAACACGAGTTCGCAGGCGCGGCACTTGGCGAGCCGATACTCTTTGCCGTCGTCGCCCGGCGCGCGCAGGAACTCGCCGGCGTCGGCGCAGCGACACACCGGGCACGCGGTGGGCTCCCATTTCACGGCATCGGGCATGTCTTCACCAGTGTGAAGCGCTGCGCGAGCGCGGCGCGGTTCCGTCTTTCCGACATCGACCGCGGGGCACTCGCGCCTTTACAATTCCCCCAAACGAACCAACTCCGCAAGTGGAGACTGACGCATGGCGGACGCGAAAACGCGCTTCGTGCTGAAGCGCCTGAACTGGTCCGAACACTGGCAGCGCGGCCCGAGCCGCGCGCCGGGCGAAGTGGCACTCGCGTCGTTCGACACGTTCGAGGCGGCCGACGCCGAACGTGCCAAGCGCGAGGCCGCGCGGCGCAACGGGCTGAACCCGTTCGAGTGCGGCCCCGCGGTTCAGTACTGGAGCCACTTGGACGAACCGCGGCTGCGCGACTGGCTGAACGATCGCGGCATAGACCCGCCGCCCCCGAATCAGGCGTGGGCCGACTGGTGGAAGAAGCACCACAAGAAACTGAGCGACACGCAGCGCGCCGCGGTGTGGGAAGCGTGCGACAAGGTGCGGTTCTTCGCGGTGCGCGAGGAACCGGTGCGCCCGGTGGGCTACGCGGTGGTGGGCATCAACTGGGAGTACAACGACGAGACCTACGACGCGGACCCGGACGGCGGACAACTGCTGAGCGTGTATCGCACCCGCGAGCGCGCCGAACAGCGGTGCGCCGAACTGAACGCGGCGGAACGCGGGCGGTGGGGCGATTTCGTCGGTGACGAGATCGAACCGGACGAAGACGAAGAATACGACATGGCGATGTTCGACATGCAAGACCGCGTGCGGCGCAAGCGCGGCCTCGCCCGGGACGAAAAGCTCGGCAAGAACGAAGGGCTGTACAACAGCGTGGCTCAGGTGCCGTTCTTCGAGGTGATCGAGGTGGAACTGGAGGGCGTGGAATGAGTTCCCCCGCGAAGAAAAATGCCGCGCCGAAGCAGAAGGCGGGCAAGGCGAAGGTGTACGTGGTGGTGCGCGAGGTGCGCGGCGAGACGACGACCCATACCGCGCCCGACCGCGTGTACGCGACCGAGGCCGCGGCCCGCGCCGACGCCGACGCGCGCAACGCCGAGCTGCGCAAGCTGCTGAACCCGTTCGCCGAAGCGGACGCCGGCTACGTCGCGTACGGTGGAGAGACGGCACTGAAGAAACTGTTGACGAAACTGAAACTGCCGCTCCCGAAGCCGACCAAGATGTACGGCTCCGCCTACACCGACTGGGCCGCGTGGTGGGACGCGCACTACTTCGACATGACCGACGCGCAGCGCGACGCGATCTGGGACGCGCTGACGAAGTTTAACTGGTACACGGTGCGCGAAACGACTCTGGAGGGCTGAGCCGTGTCGAAGGCATGGGTTCACGCGCAATCTTCGGCGAAGCGCTGGGGCGGCACGCCGGAGGATTACATTGCGATTCACGAGCGCATGGACAGCACGAAGAGCGCGCACGCGGAGGTCACGCACCGGTGCGTGTTCCACAGTGCGTTCGGCATCTACATCATCGAAGAGCTGTTCGGCCGGTTCCTGACGAACTCGGACGGCAAGCAGGTGTTCGTGCGCGACATCGCGGAGCAGCACGTTCTGGAAGACTTGGGCTTCATCCCGAGCCTGAGCGACTGGCTAAAAGAAATGCCGAGCCAACCGTGGATGGCCGGCCAGCGCAAGCTGAACGTGAAGATCGTGGACTGAACCCGACGCGTGAGCGAGGGGTTCTCGTAGCCCGACGCGTGAGCGAGGGTCACGCTACCGAACGCCCACGGACGCGAGCCGCCACACCACAACCGCATTGCGGCGCGTCGCCAACATCATCACATCGCCCTTCGCCGTGATCGTGCCCGCTTCGAGGCACGGGTTCGTATCTAGAAGGTCTGAACTCAAGAGAAACCGGTCACTGAACCGCAGGAACATCTCGCCAGATCGCTTCGGGAAGCGGTGCGTGTTCGCCCCGGTGCGCACGTCCCACAAACCGGCAACGGACTCGTTCGCGGCGAGCAGCGTGCGCCCGTCCGGGTTGAACGCGAGCGCGCTCGCCCAGTCGCCACCCTCGAACCAGTCCGGGCGCTCGCACGGCAGTTCGACCGCGGTCGCCACGTCGTACAGGCGACACCCGCCGGGACCGAACGCGCACAGCACCGAGCCATCAGGGCTGAACGCTAGCCGCCATGTAAACAAATTCACCGGGAGTGCGTGCCGGCGCGTTCGCGTCACCACGTCCCAGAAGCACAACCCATCTTGCCCACAGCTGACCAACTGCCGCCCGTCCGGGCTGAGCGCGAGTCTCCTAAGCCCCGAGCCATCCGCGCGAATCGAACCGGCACTTTTGCCCGTTGAGAATTCGTAAAGGTGAACGATACCATCAGAGCACCCGACAGCGAGTGTACCGCTTCGGTTACACGCGATTTCGGCGACGCGCTCCGGGAAGTGAGGCAAGCGAAACAGTTCGCTCCCGTTGTCTGCGCTACGGACCGCGAGCTCTTTCCCTTCCGAGCCTGAGACGATCAACTTGGCGTCCCAACTGAAGTCGAAGTGGTAAGCGGTTGGCGGCAGCGCGGCGCGATCCCGAGTCGAACCGGTGTCGTAGATGCGAAGTGTGTTCTGGTCCCACGTCGCGAACCGGCTCCCGTCGGGACTGAAGACCGCTCCGTTCACGCGCGCCGAGTGGTGGCGGTAGTGCGCGGCTCGCGGTGCGGTTGCGAACACCGTGCCACCGATCACGATCAGTACGACGACCGAATACCGGATGCGCTTGCGCATGATTCACCCTCCGTGGTGGTTTGTGGTCGCCTCACCGCACGAAGCGGCTCACGCGCGTTGCCCCTTCGTGCAGTTCGAAGCGGTAGCCGTCGGGGAAGGCGTCGGCGAACTCCTCTTGGTGGCTCACCAGCAGGATGCAGTGCAGGTGGCCGCGGAGGTTTTGCAGTTCCTGAATCATCACCTGACGGCCCGCGCGGTCCAAGCAGCCGAAGCCCTCGTCGATAATCACGCTCTCGATCGGCCGGTGCTGCTTGCTCGCGTACTGCCCGATGCCCAACGCGAGCGCCACCGCGACGCGGAACCGCTGGCTCCCGCTCAGGAACGCCACGTTGATCGCGCTCCCGCCGGTCACGCGGTTCGCGCACTCCAAGTCCAGCGCCTTGTCGGTGCCGGCTTCGGCCTCCACCAGTTTCAGGAACAGTTGCCCGCCGCTCAGCCGGTCCAGCACCGCGTTCGCGTAGTCCACGATCTGCCGCTCCGCGCGGCGCACGAGGTGCCGCTGCAACCGGTCGCGGCCGAGCAGCTCCGCGAGCAACTTGTGCCGGTTGTGCTCCGCGTCCACCGCCTTGTACCGCACGCCGAGTTCGCCGCGCTGCTGCAGGTAGCCGTCCAGCAGGCGCTTTTTGCCCTGTGCGTCGAGGAGTTCGCTGTTGCGGGCGTCGAGTGCCTTGCGCGCGTCCGCGATCTCGGCCCGCACTTCGTCCGGGTTACGGCGGTCGGTGGCCGGGAACGCTTCGGCCTCGCCTTCGAGCAGCGCGATGTCCGCGCGCACCGAATCCAGACCGCCGCGAGCCGCTTGCAGGCGCGTGAACTGCGCTTCGATGTTGTTGCGCGTGAGCAGGTCGAGTTCGTCTTGCCACTTCGAGCGGTCCGCGAACCCGGCCACTTCGAGCGGTTGCTGCCACGCGGCCGGCAGCGCCTTCTTCGCGCGCTCGATGCTCTCGCGGCTCTGGTTGCGGCTCACCTCTTCGGTGTGCAACTTGCCCGCGATTTCAGTGAGTTCGCGATCGGTTTCGCTCAGCGCGCGCTGCCCGCGATCGCTGTCCGTTTCGGTCGAAGTGATCTCCTTCTTTCCCGCGGCGATGGTGTCCGCGAGGGATTTCTCGTCGGCCTGCTTCGACGCGTACTCTTGGCGCAGCGCGACCGGGTCGCCCGCGGGCAGCGCCTGCTTCGCGCGCGCGAGGCGCTCGCGCGCCGATTCCACCTTCGCGCGCAGCGCCTGAGCCTTCGCGGCTTCTTCTTGCGCGACCTTTAACTTGCGCTTCACGCCGTCGATCCCGCCGGCTTGCTTGTTCAGTTCCGTGATGTCGTGCCGGTCCGGGTACGTCACCGCGGACCAATCCGCCGGTTCGCCCGCACCGAGTTTGTCCTTGTACTCTTGCGGCAGCGCGAAATACGTTTGCCGGCACGATTCCGTGAGCCGCTTCGCGTCCAGCGCGGTGCGCTTCACGGTCGCGTCCGCGTCCTTCCAGTCGTCGCGCAACTTGTTCAGTCGCTCGCGCTCGCTCGCCTCTTTCGTGGTCAGTTCGTCTTCGAGCTTCCGGGCCGAACTCGCGGCCGCCGCGAGTTCCTTTTCCTTCTTCTCGGCGGCAACGGCGGCGGTCTCGCGGTCCTTCTTTTCCTTGGCGAAGTGAGCCGGCGTGAGCGGCTGGCCGCACGCCCGGCATTTCGTTTCGCCGGTGAGGGTGGTGAACTCGTTCGCCAGTTCGCGCGCCTGCCGCGCGAGCGCGCGGGCCTCGGCCGCGGCGCTGTCCTTCGCGGCGCGGTCCTCGCGTGCGGCCTTCGCTTTCGTTTCCAGTTGCGCGAACTCGCCCTTCGCCTTCACGCCTTCGGCCTTGAGGCGCGCCTCGTCCGCGCGGGCGGTCTTCTCCGCCGCGACCACCTTCGTCAGTTCGGACCGGTCTTGGTGCAGGCGCTCCAGAAGCGCGACGTGCTGCGCGAGCAGCGCGAGCCGCTCTTGCTCGCTCTGAAGCGCGCGCACCGCGCCGTCCGGGTCCGCGGGGAGGCGCTTCACCTCGTCGTCGAGGCGTTTCAGTTCGGCCTCGGCGTCGTCAACGACGCGCACCTTTTCCAGAACGCCCGCGAGTTCGCGGAGCCGCGTTTCGAGCTTGGATTTCTTGGCCTCGTCTTCCGCGAGCGCCTTCTTGAGCTTGCCGAGTTTGGTGCGCAGTTGATCGAGCGCGTGCTCGATCTTGTCGCGCTTTTCGGACGCGGCGGCGCGCGCCTTGGTGAGTGTTTCGGTCTTGCGCTCGCTCTCGTTCACGCGCCCGCGTTCGGTGACGATCGTGCTCACCGCCGGCATCACCGCTTTTAGTTCGCTGTACCGTTCGTACTGCTGCTGAATGGTGAGCGCGGAGCCGAGCAACTTCTCCGCTTCGGTCAGCTTCGCGCGGAACCCGGCGAGCTTCGTCTGAATCCCGGACCAGTTCCGCGCGCGCTGTTCGAGCGCGACGAGTGTATCAATGCGCTCTTGCGCCGTGTCGCGGGCGGCTTCGGCCGAAACGATCTGCGCCTGCGCCTCCGCGTACTCCTCTTCGCTCACGTCGCGGATGCCTTCGAGTTGGTTGGCGATGCCTTCCAGTTCGCCCTTGAGCGCGCGGCGCTTCTCGTCGGCCTTGCCGTGCAGCTTTTGGTAGCGCTCGAGGTCCACGATGCGCGCGAGCACGCCCGCGCGCCCGGCCGGGGTGCTGTCGAGGAGCTTTTCCGATTTGCCCTGAAGCAACAGAACTGAGGATGTAAATGTCTCGTAATCGAGGCCGATCTTGTCTTTAATCCATGCGTCGAATTTCGCTTTATACTCGGTGCCGGAAATCGCTTCCCACGCCTCACTCACAATCTCACTATGAGTGCGTTTCAACACTTGCTGTGTACTGGCGATCTTGTCGTTCTTCTGGCGCTTCACCGTGCGCCGAATGCGATACAACTGTTTCTCACTGGTGAAATCGAATTCCACAGTGAGCGTCGCGGATTCTTTATTGATTAACTCAATGGCGCTCTGACTGCCGCCGCGGTGGTGGCCGAAGAGCGCGAACGTGACCGCGTCGAATACGCTGGATTTCCCGCTGCCGTTGGTGCCGGAGAGCATCCACAGCGGGGCCTCGTCGAACCGGATTTCCTGCTCGTCTTTGTACGACAGGAACCCGGACATCTTGATGCGTTGCGGGATCATCGCCTATTCCATGTCCTTCAACAAATCGTCCGCGATGCGCAGGATGGCGTCGCGTTCGGTTTCGTCGTGTTGGATCAACTCTTGGCCCAAGTAGTCGCGCACGGTTTCCGCGAACCCTTTGCCCGGCGCGCCGGGTTCGGTGCTGAGCGCTGGGCCGAGCGCGCCGGTTTCCTTCCAGTCGCGCGCGTACCACCGCGGGAAGATGCGGTCCAGTTCGCGCAACACGTCTTCGAGGTTGTCCGTGCCCGCGGTGTAGCGAATTTGGAGCGAAACCAGATCGTTCTTCGCGTTCGCGTACTCGGTGCGCAGCCGCGGTAGGTCTTCGCTCGGTTCGCGGACCGTCACTTCGTAAATGGGCGTCGCGGGTAGCGGCAGCACTTCCGGTTCGCTGTTCCGGCCGTCTGGGCCGAGTTCGACCAAAACGACGCCCTTTTGGTCGGCCTGTTCGCCGAGGTCCATGCGCTCGATGCTGCCGGAATAGCGGCAGTGCGGTTCGCCGAGGTACTGCGGCTTGTGGATGTGGCCCAGCGCGATGTAATCGAACTGCCGCGGGAGGTCCGCGCCCTGCACCACCACGTCTTCCTCTTCGGTGATGCGGAACAGGCTCGGCCCCACGTTCGAGCCGTGCAGGTGGACGTGCGCGCCGAGCACCGCGGGCGCGCTCTGGTCGTACTTCTCGTGATTGCGGATGCGCTGCAATTCGTCGGCCCACGCCCGCACGAGCAACTTGTTCTTCTCGTCCGGGCTGCCGTACTTGAGGCCGCCTTCGCCGCGCAGGAACCGGGCCGGCGTGGGGTACGGCATGAGCACGAACTGCACCGGGAAGCCGCGCTCGCGGTCTTCGAGGCGCAGGAACGTGGGTTCGGCCGCGAGGTACAAGCGGCCCGGCGGCACCACTTCGCCGGGCCGGCCCACGGTGGGCGACGCGAGGTTCATGGCGCTCACGAGCGTTTGGCAGAAGCTCTCGTTGTCGTGGTTGCCGGTGAGCGTGAGGATCGTTCCGCCGCCTTCGAGGAAGGGGTGGAACACGTCTTGCCAGTGGCGGATGGTGTCGCGGAGGCCGTCGGGGCGCGCGAGTTCGCTGAACAGGTCGCCGGCGACGAGGAGCACGTCGGCCTTCTGTTCGTGGCAGTGCTTGGCGACGCGCTCGACGGCGCGGCGCAGGTCGTCGGTGCGGTCGATCCGGCCGAGCCGGTCGCCGAGGTGCCAGTCGGCGGTGTGGAGGATGCGCATACCCGCGTATTGTGCCGGGTGCGCGCGGGGAGCGAAAGGTCAGTCGGCCGACACGTTGTAGCCGTGTTGCTCGCGGCGCGGTGTCGTCGTGATCGGAACTTTTTCTTGGAGGGCGTCCAATTGTTCCCGAACGAATGCCGCCTCGCGCGCGAGGTCGGGAAACTCTTTCAGTAGTTCGCGCAGCTCCTGATACGCTTTCGTTGCTTGAGCGGGTTTCGCGCGATCTGCCGCGAGTTGGGCAGGAATGGTGCAGCACACGACGTAATCTCGAATGCAATCGCTCCGTTGCGGGTAGAGCGTTTTTCCCGTCTCGAGCCACAGTTTCGCTCTGGAGTATTCGGCACGCATCTCGGCCGTCTTACCCTCCCACATCGCGAGATCGCTCAACTTCAGCGCGCTGATCCAGCGCACCCGGTGCGCGGCAAAACACTCGGCGTCGAACACCGGATCGTGTTCGCCGTCATCGTCCCCGAACACCAGACCGCTCTGGCGCTCTTGAACCCGTTCGAACTCCAAGTTCGCGCGCTCTTGAGCCGCTTCGTAGGCGCGCCGCGCGGCGTCGTAATTGCCCAGCGCGGCTTCGATGTCGCCGTCGTACACGCAGCGCCAGACGGCCGCCAACGGACCCTCACCGCGGAGCGCGTCGGGCGGAACGAAAATCTGGAGCCCGCGCCGCAGGACGCGCAACTCGGGGACGCCGGGCGTGTTCGGCGGAACGGCATGGGTTTCAAACACCAGCCCTTCGCCCGCGGCGGCGCGCTCGTACTGGCGGTGCGCGACCTTCAAATTCAGTTCGCGCAACTTGCGCTCCGTCGCCTCGCGCTCCGCTCGCTCCCGCTGCAATTCGGATTCCGTTTCCGCCCGTGCGGTTCGCTTCGCGTCGTCGATGAAGCAACTGGTCATCCGGCGGGCGAGTGCCTCGCGCCACTTATCGAGTTCCCGCGCGAGGGCCCCCGCGTTCTCGAACCGCACCTCCGGGTTCGGGTCGAGGCAGCGCTTGGCGATGGCGACGAGTTCGGGATCGCCCCCGGACTGGTCGAGGCGCGCGTGCGCGTCTTGCACGTCACCCGCGGCCGCTTGCATGAGCGGTTCGTACGCCCGAAACGGCGGCTCGCCGGTCAGGATGTGACACAAGATCGCGCCGAGTCCGAATACGTCGGCGGTTGCTGCGGCGCGCTGCCCCTTCGCCTGTTCCGGGGCCATGTACGCCGGCGTGCCAATGGCTTGGCCGGGGATTGTCAATTCGCGCTCGCCCGCTGCCGGTGCGCTTTGATCTTTTCCCAGCCCCCAATCGGTCACATACACTTCGCCGTGCTCACCGACCATAACGTTCGACGGCTTTAAATCGCGGTGAATCGTGTCTTTCGTGTGCGCATAGGCCACGGTCCGAACGATGGACTCAAAGATGGGGAGAAACCGCTCCTGTGACGAACTCAGATCGGGCCCGCGCTCGTGCAGTTCGTCCCGGAGCGTGCGCCCCTTTTCGTCGGGCGTGCGCCCTCGAACGAGTTTCATGACCATGTACGGGCGACCGTCGGGCAATTCCCCGGCTTCGTAAACCGGAACGATCCCGGGGTGCTGGAGGCCGGCCGCGATCCGGGTCTCTTGCTGGAACCGCCGCGCGAAGGGGTCCGTCGGCACGTCGTTCTTGAGCAACTTCACCGCGACAAGACGGTTCAGGCGCTTGTCGTGCGCGGCGTACACGATCCCCATTCCGCCGCTGCCGCAGTACCACAACCGTTCAAAACCTTGCGGGAACGCCAGATCACCTACCCGCGCATTTCTCGTGCGGTTGCTATCGACTGTCCCTTGTGCGTCAGGTTCGGGAGTGGCTTCGTGCGCGGTTGGCATTGGTGGGTCTCTGAGCGTCCCACCATACAAGCAAAGGTATTCGTCGATTGCAACCGAATTCACTTCAGCGCGGCTTTCACCTTGTCCGCGTCGCGCAGTTTCGGGTCGAAGGGCACGAACGTCGGCAGTTTGCCCGCGCCGCGGTCCTCCAACTTGCCCGCCAACTTCGTGCCGCCTTCGGACGAGAACCACGCGCCGCCCGGCGTCCACGCTACCCACTCCGAGCCGCGCGGCACCACGAATAGCACCGGGTCCGGCACGCCCGCGCGGAAGATCGACACCACCGGGTGCAGGTGCGCCGCCGCCGCGAAGTGCCGGCCGTCCGGCGACGGCGACACTTGGTACGCCGCGTCGAACGGCTTGTAGTTCGTGGTGCGCGCGCAGGTTTGCGCGTCGTAACCGAACAGACCGGTGGTGCAGGCCAGCACCGCGTGCTTCTGACCCACCAGCGTGCCGTGAACGATCGTCTCGAAGTCGTACTCCGCGTCGTACGCCAGCTTCACCGGTTTCCCCATCACGGTCGTGCTCGCGGTGTAGTCGCCCTGCGTCAGCGTGACGTTGCCCCACTCCAGCGCGCGAACGCGCGCGTCGGGCAGCTTCGTGGGGCTTGCGAGCGCGGCGAGATCGAGGGCGGCCGTCGGGGGCACGTCGCGGCCGTTCCACGGGCGGTCGCTGTCGGCCCACGCCAGCACGCTCCCGGTCTTCGCCCACGCCAACACGCGGAACGCGGTGAAGCGGTCGGCGGTCACGCGCGACAACTCCTTCCCGGTGCCGAGGTCGTGCAGGCGGAAGCCCACGCGATACGGGTCCGCGCGCACGAGCAGTTTGTCGGCGAGCACGGTCGCGCGCCAGAATTCGGGGTCGTCGGCGCGCACCTCGCAGCGCGCGCGCCCGGCCAATTCGTCGCGCACGTTCAGCCCGGTTTTCGTGTGCGTTACGGACACGCAGCGGCCGGTGCCGTCGAACCCGACCGAGGTGAGGTGCGCCCCGGGCTTCCAATCGAATTGCACTTTGCGCTCGCCCTTCAGCGTGAACACGTCGAAGGCGTAACCGTTGTTCGCCACCAGTAGCAGTTTGCCGTCCGGCGACCACTCCGGCCGCGGGAAGCCGTCGCGCGGGTACGCGAACTGGCTCTACCACTTGCCGGTCGCGGTGTCGTAAAGCGCGATCACGGAGCGCTTCAGCTCGTTGAAGTTCACCATCGGCAACCCGACGGCGATCTTGGTGCCGTCCGGTGTGAACGCGATGCCGGTGGCGCGCAGGTCCGGGTCGAAGTTCAGCACCGAGACGCGCTTGCCGGTCGCGGTGTCCCACACGTTCACCGGCAGGGGGCCGGCGGTGGTCGCCACGAGTTTCCCGTTCGGGCTGAACGCGGCTTCGCTCACTTCGAACGTGTCGCCGCCGATCACGCGATAGGTGCCGCTGTCGTCGAGCGGGATCAGGGCGAGTTTGCCGCGCGGCTCTTCGGGCGTGTAGTACGGCACCGCGGCGCGCTTGCCGTCCGGCGCGAGCCACAGTTTCGCACCGGCGTTCTTCCCGCCCGCGGCGCGAGGGAGCCACAGCGTGCGCGCGAGTTTGCCGGTCGCGGTGTCCCACACGCGGAGGCTGCTTTCGTGGCCGATGGTGACGAGCGTTTTGCCGTCCGCGGTGGCGCGCCACACGGTCGCGCCATAGTAGTGCGCGCCGCAGTCGAAGTGCGCGAGGGGCGGTTTGTCGTCGGCACCCGCGACCAACAGGAACGCGATTGCGAACCGGCGCATGGCGGCACTCCGAACGAACGCGGGAGGAGCGACGCACTTGATGAGACAGCAACGGGAAGTGCCGTGCAAGCACCGAGCGCGCCCGCGCGGCGAACGGCCGGCGTGAGCCGGCCGGTTCTGTCGCGCCGCGCACCGGCCGGTTCACACCGGCCGTTCGCCGAGAGACGTTCGTCGGAGCAGTTACCGCGGCGGGATCGCGTAGGGCATGCGGCCGGCCGCGAACGCCTCTTCGCCGATCGCGTCGCGCACCTTCTTCAGCGCGGCGCGGCGCACGGTCACGTAGTAGAAGTCGCACTGCGCGTCGCGGAGCGCGTCCCACGGGCGGTACAGGCGGTCCACCTCGCGCAGCGCGTCGTGCAGCAGGTCGGCGCGGTCCGGCTCCCACGGGCGGCGCGCCTCGAGTTCGCACCGGAACGCGCGGTTCTGGCGCACCAGTTCGTTCACCGCGCGGCGCTCGGGCAGCCACTTGCACGCCTCGAGTTTGGGCGCGTCGGCCAGTTCCGCCACGCGCTTGCGCAGCAGGTTCAAATCGGCGGCGAAGTCGGCGCGGTTGGCGAACACGTACCGCGTCTCGCGCGGGTCCATCACCTGCCACTCGAGCGCGAGCGCGTGCACGGCGGCGCGCACGGCGGGCCACGCGGCCTCGGCGGGCACCGGTTCGGGAGCGTCCACCGGCGCGCACAAGAGCGCCGCGGCCAACATCAGTTCGGGACCGGACATGGTTCACCCGTTCGTAATGCGCGCGCGGGCGTGCGGCCCGTGTTGGCGCGGGAAAACGAACAACACTCGCAACCCGTTCGGGTCGGGGAGGTGCGGGCGGCCGACGTGGAAAGGGTCCGCTGCGTGGTGAACGGCGCGGCGGTCGGCCCGCTCTCGGCGATCCGGTTCCCGGCGCGCGATCCGCCGCCGCGCCGTGGCGCGGACGGAATTCAAGACCGTGCGTATCGGGAAGGCCGCCCAAATATTAACAGTAGCACCGGAAGTCAATACCCGCCGCGCGGATTTTTCCCGCGCGGCGCGGGCGCGAGCGGCGCAACGACCGGCACACCCTTCATAATCGAACGAGCGGCGACTTTGTTGCTTGCGCACCTTCGCGCCGCGCGTACCGGTTTTGCTCACGTTGCCGGGGCGCGCGCGCCGATGCAGGTTGCGCCCCTTGCGCCGCACGCGGCGGCGCGACCTCACGGACGAGGTTCCCATGCTGAACGCGCGCCTGCGGACGCTCCTGTTCGCGCTCGGCGGGTTCGCCGCCCACGTGCCGCTCGCCGCGAGCGCGGAGCCGGCCGCGATGCCGGCCCCGATGCTCCCGAACTCCGCGGGCGCGGTGAAAGTGCCGCTCGGCGAGGTCGTGACCGCCGACTACCGCGACGCGGTGATGAAGGTGGTACAGAAGCCCACCGTTTCCACGCGCGCGACCGCGCCGGACGTGGTGTGCACGGTCGCCATGTACGAGTGGCTCTTCGACCACCCGGACCGCGTCTCGCTCGCGTGGCAGCGGATGAAGGTGGCCGCGGTGCCCATCGCGGACGCGGGCAACGGCAAGTTCGTGTGGACCGACGAGAACGGCAGCGAGGTGACGTGGCAGAAGGTGGGTTCGTTCGCCGACGGGTTGGTGTGGTACGCGACCGGGAAGGTGAAGGCCGCCGCGGTCGGCCCGAGCCTGCCGGTGAAGGCGGTCGCGGTGCTGACGCGCGCGCAGAAGGCGCAGAAGGACGGCGTCGCGGCGTTCAGCACCAGCGTGCAGATCTACTTGCAGAGCGACAGCCGCGCCGCGACCCTCGCGCTGAAGTTGGTCGGCCCGACCGCGCCGAAGGTGGCCGAACAGGGCGCGGAGCAGTTCTTGGAGTTCTTCAACGGCATCGCCGACTACGTGCAGCGGAACCCGAAAAAGGCAGACGAACTCCTCGCACCGAAAAAGTGAACCGCCCATGCTCCAACTGCCCCCGGCCCCGAACCCGATCAACGTGCGCAAGTTCCTCCTGTCGTGGAAGGTGCCGCCGGCGGTGGTGCGGCACTTCGTAAGCGCACCGCACATCGACTGGGCCGAGGACGTCTCCGAAGTGCTGTACTACCAGCACGACGCGCTCGCGCACCCGAGTTACCCGTACCAGACGCTCGCCCAGTTCTTCAAGACGCTCGCGCCGGAACTGACCCGCGCCGGCGTCACGGTTCGCAAGTTGCCGAAGCCCAAGAAGGGCGTGCCGCCGGGGCACGAGGCGCACTTCGCGGAGTTCGCGTACAAGAAACTCCCGCCGGTGCGGCACCTGTTCACCCGCGACCCGGACGGGGACGCGCAGTTCGCCCGCGCGCGACCTCGACGCGGCGCTGCGGGCCTTCGGGTTGGGCGTGTACCTCGACCTGCGATGGCTCGACGGCGATGACACCGTCACGCGCGTGCTGAGCGCCCGCGAGTGGGACCGCGCGGCGAAGTTGCTCGGCGAAGGGGTGCGCGACCGCCTGTTCGTGCGCGCCGATCGCGTACCGGCCGACCGCACCGAAGCACTGCAGTTCCAGTACGAACTGTGGACCGGCGAGACCGGGGCGCGCGGCGAGTGGGAGCAAATCTTCGCGGCCCGCGACGACAACACGGTGCGCCTGTCGCCGGCGTTCTTGGAGCGGCACCGCGCGGCGCTCGACGCCTTCGGCGCGTGGGAGGAGCGGAACGAGAACACGGTGCTCACGCTCGCGTGGGCGCACCCCGTGGGCGTCGACCGGTCGTGGGTGCCATTCGAGCTGTGCGCGAGCGTGGAAGCCGGGACCGAGGAGCACGTCGGGTGCGGCGTCGGCCTGTTCGACCCGCCGGAGCGCACCTTCGAGTTGCTGCGCGCGTTCGTCTCGAACTCGAAGGCGTACATCGAACAAGCAAAAGCGGTCGTGGCGGGTTGGAAGCGCGGCAAGCCGCGCCGCGGGCGCTACGAGTTGTACTGGCTCCACGGCGACCCGCGCGTGGCACTGGGCTTCTGGTTCCGCGGGATGGCAAACGACGATGAACCGGAGACGTGCGACTTCGACCCAGACACCGGGGCGCTGCTGGTGTAGAGCGGCGCGTTGGCGCGCGCGGCCCGGCGGGTTAGTGTGAACGGATGGCCCGCGAACCGGACCTGCCGCTCGCCGAACTCGCCCTACCGCCGGACAACAGCGCCTGCGGCGCGGGCTGCGCGCTGGTGTTCGTGGGTGCGTTCGTCGCACTCGCAATCGTCAACCTCACTTCCGGTACCGGCGTTCCGCTGGTCGGGCACGTCGCCTCGGTGCTGTGGCTCGCGCTGGTCGCGCTGTGCGTCGGCCTCGCTCTCTGGAGCGCGGGCTTGCGCGGCACCGCGGTCGCGTGCTTGGGGCCGTTCTCGAAGCGGCACTTCGCCGACGCGCGCCGCGCGGGCGACGCGCCCCTACTCGGTTTCGGCTACGAGCTGTTCGGCCGCCGCTGGTACTTCCTCCGCCTGCGCCCGGAACTGCTGGTGTCGGTGACGATGAACACTGGGCAAGCGACCGCGCTCGCGGGGCGCGACATGCGGGACTGGTCGGTCGTGCTGCGGTACCGTGCCGCTCGCGCGGTGCCGAACGAAGGGCACGCGCTCGACGAGGTGTACGTCGTCGGCCCGGCGCGCGAGCGCGCGCGCACGGCGGAACTGTTCGCGTCGGTGGTCGCGTTCCTGCGCGCCGCTGGGGTCGAGTTGCTACCGGGCACGAGCGAGACGGAGTTTCGCACACCGCCCGTTGACACGAATTGAACACACGTATACTATTTGATTGAATCGCACCGCGCGCCGGTGTCGGGCACTTCGTTGACCGGCGCGAACTCGAAGCGCGGCCAAATGTGGTCAAATCAGCATGAAATTCGCATTCCGCGCCGAGGCTCGACGGCGGCGCGGGGCGTACAATGCGAGTCACCTTTTCCAACCGGAGTCGCACATGCCGCGCCCATCCCGTCGCGCGTTCCTCGCGTCCGCTGCCACTCTTCCCGCCGTCGCGCGCGCCCGCGCCGACCAGCCGAAGGCCGACGACCCGGTCGCGTTCTTCGTTGTCGGCGACACCCACTACCTCGCGGACAAGGACGACACGGCGAAGTTGGACACGCGCTCCGCGGGCACGAACGCGCGCCTCCTCGACGCACTGAACAAGCTGCCCGGTACCGCAATTCCGAACGACGCCGGGGGCGGCACCGTGCGCGCGCCGTTCGCGCTCTTGCACGCCGGCGATTGCATCGACACCGGCGACAAGGCCAACGTGAAGATGCAACAGACCGAATGGGCCGCGTTCGCCGACGGGTTCGGTCTCACCGGGAAAGACGGCAAGCTGAAGGTGCCCGTGTACGAGGTTCACGGCAACCACGACAGCCCCCGCGGCGACGGCCTCGCGGTGAAGAAGATCGCCGAGCGCAACAAGAACCGGCCCGGCGTCGTCAACGTGTCGACGAACGGCGTCCACTACTCGTGGGACCGCGGCGGCGTCCACTTCGTCGCCCTCGGCATCGTGGTGGGAGAGGTGAAAGAGGTGGCGCGCAAGCGCCGCTACGCCCCGCTCGACAGCTTGGCGTTCCTCGTGTCCGATCTGAAGGAGAAGGTCGGCACCAGCGGGAAGCCGGTGGTGATTCTGCACCACGTGGACATGCTGCGGTACGCCGCGCCCGCGGCCGACGACAAAGCCGCCGCGAGCAAGGAATGGGACCCGGCCGATGTGAAGGGCTACTACGAGGCACTAAAGGGCTACACCGTCGCGGCCATCTTCTACGGTCACACGCACGCGCGCAACGTGTACAAGTGGGACGGCACCGCGAAGCCGGCCGCGAGTGGGCTGCCCGCGTTCAACGTCGATAACAGTTCGCACTTCAACAGCCAAGCGCAAGCGCTCTTCTATGTGGAGATCGCCGGGAAGCGCGTGACGGTGCGCGAGTACCAGACCGCCGACGCGTGGGAAACCGGCAAGTGGACGCCGCAAACGTGGACAGCCGGCGGGTGAAGCTCGGCGCGTCACGTCTTGCCGGAGCCGCCGAGGAGGTAGCCGAGGATCGCGTGCGCGGATTCGTCCAGCGGTTCGAGCCTGCGCACTTCGATCCCGCGTTCGGCCACCAGTTTCCCGAGCGCCTCGAAGAACCGCCGCGGGTGCCGGGCGCGCACCACCAGCGCGCCCGCCGGCGCGTCCGGCAACTTCGGCGACACGTCCACAGACAGCACTTCGGGCACGTCCAACAGCAGCCGCGCCACGGCGCGCGCGTCGTCCACATCGACGCGCACGGAAACCGGGTGATCGTCCAACAAATCGCGAATCTGCTGAAGTGTGCCGACCGCCGCGACGCGCCCGCGGGCCATGATCGCGACGTGGTTCGTGAGCCTCTCCAGCGCTTCGAGTTCGTGACTCGAAATGAGCAGGCACTTCCCCTGCCCCGCGAGCGCCTGAAACAGGTCGAGCATTTCCTGCCGGCCCACCGGGTCGATGCCCGAAAGCGGTTCGTCCAGAATCAGCAACCGCGGTTCGTGCAGCAGCGCTTGCGCGAGCTTGATGCGCTGGCGCATGCCCTTCGAGTAGCCGCGCAGGGGCCGGTCGGCGCGGGCGCTCATGCCCACGCGTTCGAGTTCGGCTTCGGTGCGCCGGCCGGCTTCGGCGCGGTCGTAGCCGCACAACCGCGCCATCGTCCACACGAACCGGCGGCCGGACATGTCTTCGTAAAAGGCGTCCGCGTCCGGGCAGTAGCCGACCAAGCGGCGCGCGCGCCAGTCCCACGCGTCGGTGCCGCACACGCTCACGCGGCCGAGCGTGGGCTTCAGTTGGCCGGTGGCGAGGCGCAACAGCGTGGACTTGCCCGCGCCGTTCGCGCCCACCAAGCCGGTGATGCCGCCGGTGAGTTCGAGCGTGACTTGGTTCAGCGCGAGCACGCTCCCGTACCACTTGGAAACGTGCTCGAACAGCAGCAGCGGAACGTCGGCCATCGCGCCTCCCTCCCTTCTGCAATACGAGCGCGCACGCCGCGCGGCGGCGCGCATATCATTTCGGTATGTCGATCGCGCATTTGGAATGGCACGAGTACCCGCCGCCGGGGTTCGCGGGCGGGGCCGTGAGTGTGGGCAACTTCGACGGCGTTCACCGCGGGCACGCGGCCCTCGTGCGCGCGGCGCGCGAAACGGCGCGCCCGGCGGTGCTGGTCACGTTCGACCCGCCGCCGCACGAGGTGCTGCACGCGCACGCGCACCGCCCGCCGCTCACCACGATCGCGGATCGCGCCGAGTTGCTGCTCGCGGCCGGGGCCGATCGCGTGGTGGTGCTGAAGGCCAGCGCGGCGCTGCTGGCGCTCAGCCCCGAAGCGTTCTTTGAAGACGTGATCGCGCGGCAACTCGGCGCGAAAGCGGTGGTGGAAGGGTTCAACTTCCGGTTCGGCCGCGGGCGCGCCGGTTCGAACGACACGCTCCGCGCGCTCTGCCGCGACGCGGGCCTCGCCTTCACCGAAGTGCCGGAATACGCGGACGGCGGCGCAGCGGTGAGCAGCAGTCGCGTGCGCTCGGCGCTCGACGCGGGCGACGTGGCGCGCGCCGCGCAGTTGCTCGGCCGCTCGTACCGCATCGCGGGCACCGTGATTGCCGGGGCGCGCCGCGGGCGCACCATCGGGTTCCCCACGGCGAACCTCGGCGACGTGCCGACGCTCCTTCCCGCGAACGGCGTGTACGCGGTGCGCGCGCTCGTGGGCGGCGCGGTGTGGCCGGCGGCGGCGAACGTCGGCCCGAACCCGACCTTCGGCGAAGACGCGCGCAAGATCGAAGTTCACCTGCTCGGCTTCAGCGGCGACGTGTACGGGAAGCCGATGCGTGTGGAGTTCGTGGCGCGGCTGCGCGACACGCGCCCGTTCGCGGGCGTCGCGGAACTGACCGCGCAACTTCAGAAGGACATCGCCGACGCGCAGAACGCGCTTCAGTAATGGGCCACCACATTCAGGCCGTCATCGGGAGCGTGCAACCGGTCGCGCAGCTCGCGCTCGGCTGGGCGCACGCGCGGCTCGTGGTGTTGCCGCAGGGCTTCGCGCTGGTCCCGGTTACGCGCGCGCTGCACGAAGAGTTGATCGAAGTGTTCGCGGAAGATTTGGCGTCGTCGCACGCGGAACTGATTCGCCTCTCGACGGCGTTGGAACACGCGATCCGCGCCGCCTCGCATGGCGCGCGACTCGCGTACATCGAAACGGACTATTTCGGCGGGATGGGCACGCAGGGCGCAATCGGGTGGGAGAACGGTGAGGTCGCGTGTGGGGTGCTGTTTTCGGGGCCGGATGTGTCGCCCATCAACAGGGTGCTCGCGTGGATGGGCGCGGTGGCGAACACCGGGTCGGACGAATTCGACGCGCTGCACCTCGGCAACTACCGCGACACGGACGGCGTCGCGGAGCGCTTCGGCAAGCCGGTGCGCGGGTGAGTGCGGCCTACTTGGGGCGGCGGATGTACTTGCGGAGCAAGTCGTTCGCGGCGCTGCTCATCTCTTCGCGCGTTTGGGCCTTCTTCGGCTTGTCGTCGGCCTTGCCGTCCTTCGCGCCTTCGGCGGTCGCGCCCGCGGGCAGGGGCATGTCCATCACCGTGCTGCCGTCCGGGACGGCGCTGCCGGAAGGAGAACTGTCGTCGTCGTTCTCCATGTTGAGGATCATCGCGGCGATGCGGTCCTCTTCGGACTGACCGGCGACCGGCTTCACCGGGGGTTTGGACGCGGGGTTCGGCGTGGTGTCACGGGCCGGCGCAGTGCCGGGCTTCGAGCCGGCGGAAGCGGCTTTCACCGCGGCGAGCGCGGCCATTTCCTTGGAGCCGGGCAGTGGGGTGCCGTCGGCCTTCGCTACGGTCGCTTCCACCATCAGGGTGAACTCCAGCGGCCCCACGGCGATGGCCGCGCCGTTCTCCACTTCCACTTCGGCGCTCTGCACCAGTTCGCCGTTCACTTGCGTGCCGTTCGTGCTGCCGTAATCTTTCACGAACACGCGCCCGTTGCGAACGACAACGCCGCAGTGCTGCTTGCTGATGGCTTGACTGGCCGGGCGCAGGTGGCACTGCGGGTCGCGGCCGATGAGGAACTCCGCGATGGTGATCGGGATCACGCGTCCTTGGTGCGCGCCCGACGAAACGACGAGACTAACCTTCATGGGTGTACGCCTTCAGACAGTGACCGCGCACGACAGGCGCGGCGAACGGGGACGCGAACCGGTGAACCCTCGCGGGCGTATGCGAGGAGCCGCCCTTCTTGCCGCGCTCCCGAACCGGGGTACGCTCAGACAGGGTGCGAGTACGGGTTAACTCGGTCAACCCGGCGAGTGTGTTCAGATTGTATGCGAGCGGGGCGACACGATGCAACGGGCAGTTCCACCGATTCCGCGCAACCCTCACACTTTTCGCCGAGTCTTAACCGTCTGGCTCGTCTGGTGCGCGACACAGACCGGCTGCGGCCCGTACGGCCCCACCGGGTTTAGCGCGCCCAAACGGGCTCACGAGGGCGTCCCCCTCACCGCGAGTTGCCCGGACCCCGCGCTGGCGCGCGCCCTCGCGCCGATGGTGCGCTCGTGGGAGGTCCGCACCGGCGCGAAGGTGACGCTTTCCCCCGCGCCCATGACCGACGACGACGCCACCGACATCGGCCTCGTCCCCGCCACCGAACTCGGGGCGTGGGCCGACCCCGGTCGCCTCGCCCCGGTGCCGCCGGCGCTGCGCTCGGACCCCGCGTTCCAGTGGCGCGACCTGCTGCCCGCTTACGGCGAGCGGCTCGTGAACTGGGGAACCGACGCCGTGGCGCTGCCGCTCACCGGCGACGCGGCGGTGCTGGTGTACCGCCGCGACCGCTACGCCGAACCCGCCGTGAAGGCCGCCACCGCGAAGCGGTTCGGGCCGGACCGCGTGCCGGGGCCGCCCGGTTCGTGGGAAGATTTCGCCGAACAAGCGCTGCTCTTCGCGGAACTGGACAAACGGCCCAGCCTGCCGCCGCTCCCGGCCGACGCCGCGCAACTGCTCGACCTGTTCTCGCGGGCGGCGGCGTGCTTCGACCGCAAGGCGCTCTCCGACGCCGAGTCCGGCGGCGCGGCCGACCGCGAAGCGCTCGCGTTCCACTACTCCGCCACCACCGGCGCGCCGCGGATCGGC
>JALHNS010000015.1 GCA_022843445.1 Gemmata sp. | reverse complement strand
GCGGTTCAGCAACCCGATCATCGAGAGCGAGTTCCGCCGCGCGCTGGAAACGCTGGCGCTGAGCCACGACAGCCAGAAGAAGGCGGTGCAGTTGCACTTCGCGGGCGCGGGCAAGCGGAAGGTGCAAGTGGGCTACGTGATTGAAGCGCCCATCTGGAAGACCTCGTATCGCCTCGTGCTGGACACGACGAACGAGAAGAAGCCGTACCTGCAAGGGTGGGCGATGGTCGAGAACCCGACCGACGAGGACTGGAGCGGCGTCAAGATGGCGCTGGTGAGCGGTCGGCCCATCAGCTTCAAGATGGACCTGTACAACCCGCTGTTCATCGGTCGCCCGACCGTGGAACCCGAACTGTTCGCCTCGCTGCGACCCGTCACCTACAGCGGCGGGTTCAACAAGGACAAAGAGCAGTTCTTCCTCCAAGGGCTGAACGACGCCGAGCGGCTCGAGCAGAAGCTGAGCAAGGAACTGCAAGACGGGAAGCTGCGCAACCGCCAATCGGATCGCGCGAAGGGCGAAGCGAAGCCCGGCGAGCCGTCGGCGGACGGCCTCGTTCTTGCGCCGACCGTCGGCGGAATCGACCAGAAAGCCGATGCCGACTTCAAAAAGCGGATGGAAATGGGCGCGGTGCAATCCGCGGCGACCGCGGGGGCACTGGGCGACTTCTTCCAGTACACTATCGACCACCCGGTGACGCTCACCCGGCAGAAGAGTGCGATGCTGCCCATCGTGGGCAAGGAGATCGAGGGCACACGCGTGTCGATCTACAACGAGCGCGTGCAAGGGAAGCACCCGCTGCTCGGCCTGAAGTTCAAGAACACGAGCGGCGCGCACCTGAACCAAGGGCCGATCACGGTGTTCGAGGGCAGCACCTACGCCGGCGACACCCGCGTGCTCGACGTGCAACCGAACGAAGAGCGGCTCGTGAGCTACGCCATCGACCTCGGCACCGAAGTCGATGCGCAGGCCGGTGCGGGCAAGCAGATCATCACCAGCGTGAAGGCCGTTCGCGGCATCGTCACCACGAACACCAAGCACACCGAAGAGAAGAGCTACCGCATCGTGAACCGCAGCCAGACCGACCGCACGCTGCTGATCGAGCACCCGAACCGCACGAGCCAGCAGTTCAAGTTCGTGGACACCCCCAAGCCGGTGGAAGACACGCCAGAAGTGTTCCGCTTCCAAACGAGCATCAAGGCCGGTGAAATGAGCGTGTTCACCGTGAAGGAAGAGAAGGACTTCGCCAGCTCGATGCAGCTCACCAACGGCGACGAAAACACGATCCGCTACTTCATCAACCTCGCGGAAGCCAGCCCGGCGCTGAAGGCGAAGCTGCAAGAGGCGTTGAAGGTGAAGGGCGCGTGGGACGTGATCCGCCGCGAACTGCAACAGTTGCAAGCCGACCTGAACCGCCTGAACGCGGACCAAGACCGTATCCGCAAGAACCTGCGCGAGACGCCGAAAGAAGCCGAAGTGTACACGAAGTACCTGAAGAAGCTGAACGACCAAGAGAAGGAAATCGACCAACTGACCGAGAAGCAGAAGGCCCTGATGGACGACGAATTCAAGGCCCGCAAGAAGTACGACGACTACCTCGCCAACATCAGCGACTGACGTTTGAGGCGAACCCCGCCCACAAGGGCGGGGTTCGCCTACTGCACCTGCTCCCCGCCCACGTACACCGCGCGCACGTTGAGTTGCGCGTCGAGCACGAGCAAGTCCGCCCGCTTACCCACTTCGATGCTGCCGATCTCGCGTTCGACCCCCAGAATGCGGGCCGGCGTCAGGCTCGCCATGCGAATCGTTTCCACCAGCGGCACGCCGGCCGCGAAGTGCATCGTGCGCACGCAGTGATCCATGCCCATCACGCACGACGCCAGCGCGGTGCCGTCGAGCGTCACACCCACGCCGTCGAGCTTGCGCACCTTCTCGCCGCTGCCTTCCGCACCGAACCAGTATTCGCCGTCGGGCAGGTCCACGGCGCGCATGGAATCGGTGACGAGCGCGAGGCGGTCCGGCCCTTTCACCTTGTACGCGAGCCGCAGCAACTCTGGCGACAGGTGCTTGCCGTCCGCGATCACTTCTGTCGTCAGTTCGTCGAAGTACAGCGTCGCTTCCATCACGCCCGCGCGCATCGGGTACGTTTGTGTCTGCCGCAGTCGCGCGCGGTCGGACATCGCGCAGAACAGGTGATCGACGTGCCGCACGCCCCACGAAACCGCGGCCTCCACTTGCGGGAACGTCGCGTGGCTGTGCCCGGCGTTGAACTTCACGCCGCGCGGCGCGAACTCGCGCACCAGCCACTCCGCGTTCTCGATCTCCGGTGCCACCGTCACGATCAGCGGCATCACATCGGCCGTCGGCATGAAGCGCGCCGCGTTCGCCGCATCGGGAATCAGGAACTCTTGGTCCGGGTGACAGCCGCGTGCGGGTCGCGCGAAGTACGGACCGTAGAAGTGGCTGCCGATAATGCGGGCGCCGCCGGGCACGTCGCCCTTCAGTTCGCGGCACAGTTGCAGGAACCGGTCGCACTGCGCACCGGTGGCAACGGTACTCGTGGGCGTCAGGCTCGTGGTGCCGTGCCGCGCGTGACACCGGCAAACGGTACGAAACGCCTCCGGCGTGCCGTCCATGAAGTCGGAGCCGTCGCCACCGTGAACGTGCAGGTCGACGAACCCCGGGGCGAGGTACGCGCCTTCGAGGTCGATCGCGTCCGCGACGTGCAAATCGTCGTCGATTTCGGAAATGATGCCGTCGCTGACCGCGAGCGTCGCGTTCGGGCGCACCGCGTCCGGCAGCACGAGCGTCGCGTTCGTGAAAACCGTTACAGACATTGCGCCCGCCCCCATTTGCCGAAGTTCGCGGAGCGCGAGCCGTCGCACCGGCCCGCGCCGCGGCGTAGAAAGTCAGTATCGCAGGAGGGCCGCGGTATGGCGCGTCGGAACTTGGCTGGGCTGCGCGTACTCGTCACCGGTGCTTCACAGGGTATCGGCCGTGCGCTGGTCGCGCGCGCCGCGGCACAGGGCTGCAAGGTGCTCGCCGCGGCCCGGTCGCAGCAACTGTTGGACGAACTCGCGGCCGAGGTGCGCAAGGCGAACGGCACCATCGAAACGGTACTCGCCGACGTCACTTCGCACGAAGATCGGGCCAAGATGGTGGAAGCCGCGCAGAAGCACTTCGGCGGCCTCGATGTGCTGGTGAACAACGCCGGCATCGGCGCGACCGGGCACTTCATGGACTCCGAACCGGACGTACTGCGCAAAATCTTCGAGGTGAACTTCTTCGGCCTCACGGAAGTGACGCGCGCGTTCCTCCCGATGCTCAAGCAGGGCACCACGCCCGCGATCGTGAACATCTCGTCGGTGGTCGGGAAGCGCGCGCTTCCGGCCCGCTCTCTTTACTCCGCGAGCAAGTTCGCGGTGATGGGCTTCAGCGAGGCGATTCGCGCAGAACTGGCGAAAGACAACGTCGACGTGATCGTCGTTTCGCCCGGCCTCACGAAGACGAACTTCTCTCAGAACATGCTGGAACAGAAAGCGAAGATCCAACTCGACCACCTCCGCGGCATGACGAGCGAAGAAGTGGCCGATGCGACCCTGAACGCGCTGCGCCGTGGGAAACTCGACACCACGCTGACGTTCAAGGGCAAAATGCTGGTGCTGGTGAACCGGTTCTTCCCGTGGCTGATCGACATCTTCGCGCGGAAGAAGGTGCGCGAGCTGTTCGCGGACGAAATCGCCGAGCGGTGCGCGAAGCGGAGCAAAGCGCAAGGCGGTGGCGGCTGAGAGCCGAGCGTCTGAGCGCGCACCGGTCGGGTGCGCCTTTTTCGTGCGGTTCCGTGCGGTTGCGTGTATTCTCACTCGCACGCCCGCACGCACACCACACGCCGCCATGCGCCAACTCTTCTCTCTGCTCGCGTTCACGCTCCCTCTCCCCGCGTTCGCCGCGGAGCCGCCCAAAGGCGCTGTCGCGCTCTTCAACGGGCGCGACCTCACCGGCTGGCACGGGTGGGACATTCACGCCAAGGGCGCGTCGCCCTCGGACGTGGCGAAGTTGAGCGCCGACGAGCGCGCGTCGAAAGTGGATACTTGGACCGCCGACGCGAAAAAGCACTGGAGCGTTCAAGAGGGCGCGCTCGTTAACGACGGCAAAGGGGCGTACCTCGCGACCGAGAAGGAGTACGGCGACGTCGAACTGTGGCTCGAGTACCGCACGGTCGCGGGTGCCGACAGCGGCGTTTATCTGCGAAGCACGCCGCAAGTGCAAATCTGGGACAGCAACCAGAAGTTCGACGAGAAGAACCCGAATCGCCGCCCGCACCTCGGCTCCGGCGGCCTGTTCAACAACACCCCCGGCGCGCCCGGGCGCGACCCGCTCGTTCTCGCGGACAAGCCGTTCGGCGAGTGGAACGCGGTGCGCGTCGTGCAGGTCGGCGAGCGTACGTCGGTGTGGCTGAACGGCAAGTTGGTGGTCGATCACGCGCGGATGGAAAACTACTGGGACCGCAAACAGCCGCTCCCGCGCACCGGCAAGATTCTGCTGCAAACGCACGGAGGTGAAATCCGCTGGCGCAACCTGTTCGTGCGCGAAATCTTCGCGCCGGAGGCGAACGACATCCTGCGCGCCGCGCACGCGAAGGGCTACGAACCCGTTTTCAACGGCAAGGACTTCGCTGGTTGGGCCGGAGCTTTGGAGAACTACGAGGTGACCGACGGCGCGATCGTGTGCAAGCCCGGTAAGGGCGGGAACATCTTCACGCGCGAGGAATTCGCCGACCACATCGTGCGGCTCGAATACAAGCTCCCGAAGGGCGGGAACAACGGCCTCGCGATCCGCTACCCCGGCGGCGCGGTTCACGTCGCCACGCAGGCGATGTGCGAAGTGCAAATCCTCGACGACACCGACCCGAAGTACGCGAAGCTGGACCCGCGGCAGTACAACGGTTCGGCCTACGGCATGATTGCGGCGCACCGCGGCTTCCTGCGACCGGTGGGCGAGTGGAACGTGATGGAAGCCGCCGCCGTCGGCCACACGCTCACGATCGAGCTAAACGGCACGCGCATCGTGTACGGCGACCTGAGCGGCGTGACCGAGTTCAAAGACAGGACGCCGCACCCGGGTAAGGACCGCTTGAGCGGGCACTTCGGGTTCGCCGGTCACAACGACGCGGTCGCGTTTCGTAACATCGCAATCAAAAAGCTGGAAGCGAGGAAGTGAGCGCCGCGCGTACAATAGCAGAGCATGAACTTCCTCGCACACTTGCACCTAGCCGATGGGGACGCCGGCGACATGGCCGGCGGGGTGGTCGCGGATTTCGTCCGCAACCCGGAACTCGGCGCGCTGCCCGCCGACATCCGCCGCGGGGTGCAACTGCACCGCCTCATCGACGGCTTCACCGACCGGCATCCGGTCACGCTGCGCAGCATCTCGCGCGTGTCCGCGGCACTCGGCTGGTTCGGCGGCGTCGCCATCGACATCTACTACGATCACATCCTCGCGCGCGAGTGGCACCGCTATTCGAGCGAACCGCTCCCGGAGTTCGCGCGCCGCTGCTACGCGGTTCTAGAAGCGCGGTTCGCGGACCTGTCCGAAGACGCGCGCGACTTCGTGCGCCCGTTCATCGACGACGACCGACTCACCGCGTACTCCACCCAAGAGGGCATCGCGCGCACGTTCGCGCGCGTGTCGGAGGTGATCGCGGAGCGCATCCCGAACCGCGCGGTGTGGCTGCCGAACCACTTGCCGTTGCTCGCGGCGCGCGACGCGGACCTCGCCGCCGATTTCCACAGTTTCTACCCCGAGTTGCAAGCGTTCGTGGCCGAGCGCCGCGGGGCGGTCGTCTGAGCGCCCGCTCCTGCTAAAATGCCCACGCCCGCCCCCCGAACACGACACATGACTCACCGTTGCGCGCGCGCGTTCACGCTGATCGAACTGCTCGTCGTCATCGCGATCATCGCGGTGCTGATCGGGCTGTTGCTGCCCGCGGTGCAGAAGGTGCGCGAGGCCGCGGCCCGCATGAGCTGCCAGAACAACTTGAAACAGATCGCGCTCGCGTGCCACGGGTACGAGAGCAAATTCGGCGCGTTCCCGAAGTCGAACACACTGACCGCACCGTTCCACGGGTGGCCGGCGCTGGTGCTGCCGGACCTCGAACAGGAGAACGTGCGCAACATCTACGTGACGACCGCGAACTGGTACGACGCGCCGAACGCCCAAGCACGGTCGGTGAACGTGAAGACGTTCCTGTGCCCGAGCGCGCACGGCTCCCGCAGCGCGTCGTGCGCGGTGGCCGGCGTGACCGGCTCGCCGTTCGCGGGCGCGGCGTGGGACTACACGAACGTGTCGGTGGTGGCGACTCCCCTTCTCGCGTACCTGAACTACCCGGAGCCGGCCTCGTACTCGACCGTGTGGCGCGGGGTGATGAGTTCGCAAGGCTCCACGCACGCCCAAATCACCGACGGCCTCTCGAACACGCTGCTAATTGCCGAAGACGCGAACCGGCCGGAGTTCTGGGTGAAGGGCCGGCGGATCACCGACCGGTTCCCGGCGTTCGGCGGCGGGGACACCGCGGGCACCGTGACCGGCGGGCTGTGGGCCGATCACCAAAAGGGCTTCGGCATCGAGGGCACGAGTGCCGACGGCTTCACGCTCGTCGGCGAGTGCGCGATCAACTGCACGAACGCCTACGAAATTTACGCGTTCCACAGCGGCGGCGCGAACGTGGCGCTCGCGGACGGCAGCGTGCGGTTCCTGCGCGAGAGCGTGAGCGTCCGCACGCTCGCGGCGCTCGCCACGCGCGCCGGGGGCGAAGTGGTGGCGCTGGATTGAAGGAAAGGTCGGCGCGCCCCGAGCGAACTCACTTCAGCCACACGCGAGGGCCGAACCGTGTTCGGGCTATTTGAATCGGGTTCGGACTTTTCGGCGGACGACGCGGCGCGGCTGCGCCGCATCGAGCACAAACTCGACCTCATCTTAACGCACCTCGGCATCGCGTGCGCGCCGGGCGACGGCGAGTTGCCCGCGTCGGCCAGCGAGCGCGCCGACGCGGGTGACAAAATCGGGGCCATCGCCGCGTACCGATCGGCCACGGGCGCGGGTCTGGCCGACGCCAAGCGCGCGGTCGAAGCGTACGCGGCCCGCGCGTAGCGCCACGAATCGAGACAGGGCGGGCCGCCGGCGCGCATTGACACGCACCCCCGTTCGCACTCCGCCGGAACCAGCGCATGCGCCTGTTCGTACTCAACACCGCCGTTCTGTGTTTGCTCGTTGCGGTCGGCGCGGTGGCGGCGTTCGCGTCCCGCGCCGACTACTCGCACAAACTGCGCGACCCGTGGAACCTCGACGCCTACGACCTCGCGGCCCTCGGCCTGTTCGCGGGCGGCGCGCTCGGGTTCGCGCTCGCCGCTCGCCCGCGGCGCTGGCTCCCGCTCGGCGTCGTGCTGTTCGGCGCGGTCCTCGCGCCGGTCGCCTTCTTCTCAAGTTCCACAGCCCGCGACAAGCGCGAGGCCGACTTGCGCGACGTGCCGGTCGTACCCGAGTACAAGCGCGGCGCGGGCGACACGGTGCTGGGCTTCCACTGCGCCGTGCCGGAGCGCGGCGGGCCGGTGCTCTTCGCCGACGGTTCCGTGCGCACGCTGAACACAGACGAATTCGCGCGCGCGAAGCGCGCGCGACCGGCGGAGTTCGTTCCCGCGTTCGAGTGCCCGGTGAAGCCCGTGCCGCCCGAACCGGTGCCGCCCGCGGACCTGCGGCCCGGTGCCGAAGTGGTCTGGCGCGCGGAGCAGCGGACGCGCGTGGCGAACGAGTTGAAGGCGCTCGGCCTCGCGTACATCCGCTTCAGCGGCCAGAACAAGCGCCCGCCCCAGACGCCCGACGAACTCGGCGCGGCCGCGCCCGTGAGCGACGGCACGTATATAATCTACTTCGGCTGGAGCGTGTACGCGGGCGTGAAGCCGCCGAGCCCCGGGCCGACGCCGCACCAGCTCGGCGTCGCGGCCAACTTCGGGCTGATGCTCACCGGGTTCGGGACGGCGCTCTTACTCGCCGGGCTGGTGTGGGCCGTGCGCCGCCCGCCGCGCGAGCCCGCCGCGCCGCCACCACCGCAGGCGTAACGGTTCGGGCGCGGGTGCCGGTTGTGCGCTCGCGCCAACCGCTACACCTTCCCCCCTTTCCGCTGTTTACCTTTGACGCACATTTCGCCCAGTTCTACCATCGCCTCAAGCGGGCGCAGAGTGCCCGCGCTCCCGTTCGAGGCGAAACACCATGTACAGCATCGTGATGATGGCGGCACTCGCGCCCGCGGCAGATACGCCGGTCGCGCCGAAGGTCGCGGCCCCGGCCCCGGCGGTCGCGCTCGGCGGGTGCTCCGGTTCGTGCTCCGGTGGCGGCGTCAGCTACGGCTCGTGCCACGGCAGCGGCGGGCACCGGCGCATCCTCGGCGGGCACCGGGCCGCGTGTCACGGCGGCGGCTACTCGTGCAGCGGGTACAACTGCTTCGGCTCCGCGAACTCGTGCTTCGGTAGCGCCGGCATCGCGGGCTACGGCACCAGCTACGGTTCGTCGTGGGGCCCGCCGATCGGGATGCCGCCGTACACGCTGCACGGCTACAACGCGGGCGGCGTGTGGGGTGCCGGCCCGCCGGTAGTGCCCGCCTACGCCGACGCCGGTGCGGGGTACGGCCCGAACAAGCCGCCGGTGATGACCATCCCGATGGCCCCGCCCGCGCCGCCCGCGAAGGGCAGCGACGGCGCGCCGACGGGCGCGAACATCAAGTTCGTGCTGCCCGCGGACGCGAAGTTGTACGTGGACGGCAACCTGACACCCGGCACCGGTACCGAGCGCACCTTCTACACCCCGCCGCTCGCCGCGGGCCAGTTCTACTACGACGTGAAGGTGGAAACGACCGTCGCCGGCAAGCCGATGGTGGAAGAGAAGAAGATCATCGTGACCGCGGGCGCGAACCTGACCGAGAAGTTCGGCGGCGCGCCGGTCGCGGGCCGCTAACGCAGAGTTGTCAGTTGTCAGTTATCAGTTGTCTGTGTGCAGGAGCTCGGTGTGCTCTGACTCACAACTGACAACTGACAACTCAGTCGTCGTCCGGTTCGTTGCGGTCCGGGTGGTACTTGCGAATCAGCTTGCGAACGGTCGCGCGTGCGAGGCCGAGCCAGCGCGCCGCGACCAGTCGGTTCCCGTCCAGTTGGCGCAGCACCTCGTCGAGCAGCGCCGGTTCCAACTCCTCGATCAGCTTCAGGTGCAAGTCGGCCGGTTCCGCGCCCGCGAGCGCGGTCACCTGCTCGCGCGCCCACTCCACCACCAGCGACCGCAACCGCTCCGCGACAGACGCGGGGCCGGTCGCGCTCGTTGGTTCGGGGAAGTGTTCGGGCCGCAGCGTCGCGCCGCGGGCTTCGATCGCGGCGTGTTCGAGCGCGTTGCGCAGCTCGCGCACGTTCCCCGGCCACGGGCGCGCCTTGAGGAAGTTCAGCGTTTCGACCGGTAGCACTTGCGCCGGGTTCGACACGCCGAATTTGCGCAGGAAGTGGTCCGCGAGCAGCGGGATGTCGTCCACGCGGTCGCGGAGCGGCGGCAGGTGAATCGGGTACACGTTCAGGCGGAAGAACAGATCGTGCCGGAACTTCCCCTCGCGGACCGCGGTCGAAAGGTCGGCGTGCGTCGCGGAGACGAGCCGAACGTCGACTGTGTGCGTCTCGTTCCCGCCAACCGGTTGCACCTCTTGGCGCTCGAGCACCCGCAGCAACTTCGCCTGAACTGGAAGCGGGATGTCCGCGAGTTCGTCGAGGAACAGCGTGCCGCCGTGCGCGACGGTGAACAGCCCCTCGCGCTGCTTCTCCGCGCCGGTGTACGCGCCGCGAACGTGCCCGAACAGTTCGCTCTCCACGAGGTTCGGGTTGAACGCCGCGACGTGCGCCACCACGAGCGGCTTGCCGCGCCGCGGGCCGTTCGCGTGAATCGCCCGCGCGACCAACTCCTTCCCGGTTCCGCTCTCGCCGGTCACGAGTACGCAGGCGTTCGTTGGGGAAACGAGCGCGATCCGCTTGAACACGGTCTGCATCGCCGGGCTGCGGCCGACGATGGCGTCCGGCGTGTCGTCCACGTCCGCGGGCTTCAGAGCTTCGCCCAACGGCGCGGCGCGCTGCGCGAGGGCGCGCTTCGCGGCGTCGAGCGCTTGGGCCAACTCGAACGGCTTCGCGAGGTAATCGAACGCGCCGCCTTCGACCGCCTTCACCGCGGTGTTCAGGTTCCCGTGCGCGGTGATGACGACGACCGCCGCGTTCGGCGCGATGGCGCGCAGTTGCGCGAGCGCCGTGAGGCCGTCCATGCCCGGCAAGCGCACGTCGAGGAACACGACGTCCGGCGGCGTGCGTCGGGCTTTGGCGAGGCCGTCTTCGGCGGTCGCGGCCACCTCAACGCGGTGCTTCTCGCGCTCGAACGCGCGCCGCAGCGCCCACGCAATAGGTTCTTCGTCGTCGATGATGAGAACGGAATGCGGCATGCGCACCGGGGTGCTGTGGGTTCCTACCCACATCATACCGCGAGACGGTGTGCGCGCATTACTCCGTAACGATGTGGACTTCGCGGAACCGGCTGCGGAGCTGCGACATCAGCGGCTTCGACGGAAGGACCGCGTCTTTCGGCGAGTCGCCACCGTTTGGCCGGGGACAGTACAGCATTAGTTCTTTCACGGAAGCAAGGTTCGGCGCGTCGAGCAAGACGCTCAGGGTCGAGGTTGACAAGTAGGGTCCAGAAAGATCGAGTTCACGAACCTTGCAGAGGTGCGGCGAGCGCAGCAACGGGTTCACGACAGCGGTAGAAGTCCATGCGGGGTGCGTCAGACCACTTGGGTACGACCAAACGTTGTCCATATCCAAGCTCAATTTTGTCACGCGCTGCAACACAGGATCGTCAGCGAGCGCTGTCGCGGCGTATTCGTTGTTCATCGCACGCAAGTGAAACGTCGGCGTCAGTATCCACGCCCGACACTGTTCCACGAATGCGAGCGCTTCAGAAGTAATGGGAACTTTGTGATCGAGGAAGCCGCGGTGGAAGTGGATCGCGTCGAGCGTGATTTCATTCCCGCAGAACGGCCATCCCATCTGCATCGCCGGGAGCCACTCGTAATACAGCCGGTTCCACACGCGGCCGATTTCCTCCCACAACCGGTTCGCTTCGGCGCTCCACAGTTGTTCGCGGGCCGCGGCGCACTGCAAGCGGATGAACTGCGCGTAGTTCTCCTGCCCGTGCTCCTGAAGCCAGTCGGCGTACACGAGGCGCGGCGTGTCGTCGTCCGGGTGGTCGTAAATCGCGTTCAGCAGCGCTTCGGCTTCCGGGTGCATCGCACGCTCCTCGGTCAGTCGCGCGGGGCCGCGTAAGTGCGGTGCTGGCACACATACCGGAAGCCCAACCGCTCGTACAGCGGAACGCTCTTCGGCCCGCTCCGCAGCGCGCCGTGCGTACACCCGCGACTCGCGGCCGAACACAGCACCGCGCGGCACAGCGCGTCGCCGTACCCGCGCCCGCGGTGCACAGGAAGCGTCGCCACGCCCCACAATACCGCGGTCGTGCCGCTGCGCGAACACCCGGCCGCGGCGACATCCACACCGTTCAGCGACCCGATCTGAATTTCGATCAGCG
Organism: Gemmata sp.; assembly: GCA_022843445.1. GTDB lineage: Bacteria > Planctomycetota > Planctomycetia > Gemmatales > Gemmataceae > Gemmata. Next base: position 28,420 of record JALHNS010000015.1, on the reverse strand, counting down.
GATCGAGCACCAGCGACACCGACGGCACGATGAGGTCCGCGAACTCCGGCGGCGCACCGAACGCGGTCGCGGTCAGCGCTTTGTAGATGTCCGAGTCGGCCTGCGAGCGCGCGATGCGCAGTTGCAGTTCGGTCGCGGGCAGGGCGAGTGCCACGAGGTCCGGCAGCACGAACGCGGGTTCGTCTTCGGCAAGTTCCCACCCGCGAGCGCGCAACTCGGCTTCCATCGGCTGCCCGGCGTCGCCTTCCACCTGCACGCCCCAACCGTCGGCCGCACCCGCGAAGAACTCGCGCGCGACCGGCAACAGTTCGTCGAGTGACGGCGCGTTGTCACCGAGCACCGCGGCGAAGTTGAACCCGGGGCCGGGTAGCTCGCTGCCGGTGAACCCGACGCCGCGCCACACCCGGAACCGCCCGGTACGGTAGTGCTTCAGGTACGCTGGTTCGGTCAGGCCGAGCGCCTCGTGCGCGATCCGCTTCAGCGTCATTCCGGTTCCTCCCACACGCTACTCGTAGCGCCGATACTCTCGAAGTGTTCCAGCATGCGCGCGTAGAACTCGTTGCCCGCGAGGGTGGCGCTGTCGCCGATCACCAGCAGCCCGCGGCGCGCGCGAGTGAACGCGACGTTCGTGCGCCGCGTGTCCGCGAGGAACCCAATTTCGCCTTCCGGGTTCGAGCGCACCAGCGACACCACGATTGCCTCTTTCTCGCGCCCTTGAAAGCCGTCCACGCTGTCGATTTCCAACTCTTCGACATCCGCGAGGCGCTCGCGTAGCAGGCGCACTTGCGCGCGGTACGGCGTGATTAGCCCGATGTCGCTCGCGCGCACGCCGGCCGCGAGCAGTTCGCGCACCTTCCGCACCGCGAGGTTGGCTTCCTGCACGTTCCGCCGGCTGCCCGTGTCTTCCTCAAGCTCTTCGTCGTAGCTCGCGCCGGCCGTGTCGATGAAACGGACGGGCGCTTCGGTCAGCGGGTTTGGGGTCACGCCGGGCAGGTCGCACAACCGGTGCGAAGCGACGCTCTCGTGCGCCACCAACTCGCCGCCGTAGAACTCCGCGTTCGAGAAACCCATGATGCTCGCGTGCATGCGGTGCTGCACCGTGAGCAACTGGCACGCGCCCGCCCCGAACTGCGACACGAGCCGTTCCATCAGACTGATCGAAAGCCCGCGTTCGGCGGCTTCGGGCGAAATCACGGTGGGCGGAAGCTGGCAGTGGTCGCCCGCGAGCACGAGCTTGTTCGCGCGCAGCAACGGAACCCAGCACGCGGGTTCGGTGGATTGGCACGCTTCGTCGATCACCGCGACCGCGAACCGCCGCTTCCCAAGCACCTCCGAATCGAGACCGGTGAGCGTGGCGCACACGATCTTCGCTTCGTCCAGCACGCGCTCTACCGCGAGCGCTTCGAGTTTGCGCGCCTCGGTGAGCATGTCGCGTGCCTCGCGGCGCAGCGCGGCCTTCTCGCCCGGTTGCGGCTTCTCGCGGGTCCACTTGTCCGCTTGGCGGAACAGCGCGAAGGCGTCGCGCGCGACCTTGCGCGCCTGCCGCGCGTCCGCGTGTTTCTCCGCGAGGATGTCCAACGAACGCCCGCGAAGATCGGCCTGCACGCGGGCCGGGTGCCCGAGGCGCACCGGTTCTTCGCCGACCGCGAGCAGCTTTTCGAGCAGGTTATCGACCGCGTGATTGCTCGGCGCGCACGCGAGCACCGTGTCGCCGCTCGCGACCGCGGCGCGAATGAATTCGACGACCGTTGTGGTCTTCCCGGTGCCCGGCGGGCCGTGAATGATGGCGCAATCGCGCGCGCCGAGCGCGAGCCGCACCGCGGCGCGCTGGTTGTCGTTCAGATGCGCCGCGGGCGGAACTTCGCACGCGGCAGTCGCGGCGTCTTTTGCGCCGAGCAGCACGTCGCGTAAGTCCGCGAGCCGGTCGCCGGTCGCGCTCGCGGCGCGGCGCAGCGCGTCTTGCTGGCGCAACCGCGACACTTCGTCCGGTGTTAGGTCGATGCGCCAAACGGCTTCGTCCGGCAGTTCGTCGTCCGGCGGGTCGATGGCGACGCCGAGTGCGGCGAAGTCGCGGTCGTAGATCACCCCGCGGTACGACGGCACGCGCCGGTTCACGTTCGTCTGGTTCAGCAGCACCGGCGAACCGGGGCCGAGGCGCGTGGGCGGCAACCGCTCGCCGCCCTTGCGCGCGAAGGTGAGGAGCAGCCGCCCGCCGAGGCCGAACTCCGCGTCCTTCAGCACGAGCGTGCCGAGCGTGGTGCCGTCGCCGACAGGTGCGCCCTCTTCGGCTTGTGCGCGGCGGCGCGCCTCTTCCTGTTCGGCTTTCGCTTCGAGATCGAGTAGCGCCGAGAGCCGGCCGAAGTGGTCCGCGTCGGTGAAATCGCCTTTTCCGGCGAACCTTACGCGGACGGGCTTCGTGCCGAACGTGGCACCGTCGAGCGCGCTCACAACGGCCGCGGCTTTGGTGTCCGGTACTTCGACCGTCGCGCCGCGCCCGACGAGCGCGATCTTCCCGACCTGCTTGCCGGCGAGTTTGGTGGTGGTGCAAACGAACGCAAGAACCGCGCCCGGCGCGCAGTGCGGCGGGAGCGGTTCGATGTGGATCAGTGCCATGCAGGCATGTTAGCGGAGGGAGGTCGTGTTCCCAACGACGACGTGCCGCCAGTGGGCGCTGCGCCCGTCGCGGTGGCGCGAAACGGCGGCGTCGCGGGTGCCACCTTCGACCGCGGTTTCCACGCGCACCGGGTCGATGGCGGGGGCGTGGTGGTCCGCGGAACCCGCGAACTGCCACACGCCGAGCGCGGCCAGCAGCGTGGCGGCAATAGTGATGCGGCGCAGCGTCATTCCCCGTTCCCCTTGCGTCCGTGCGAGGTGAGGGGGTGTAACGTCGCGCGTGTCGGAAGTCAACGAGAAAGTGCGCGCCGGTAGAAGGTCGCGGTCGGCGATTCCTTCACGAGCACCCAACCGGGCCGCTGGCGGAACAGCACATCGAACGGCGTGCCGGTGCGCGTGAGCGCGAAGTCGAACGGCCCGTGCTTCTGCTCCCAATCCGCGAACGCGGGCGCGGGGTCGGCTTGCGCTTCCACGAACGCCTTCAGCCACGGCCCGCCGAACACCTCGCACCGGTCGTCCACGAACACGCGGTAGCCGGGCGCGTGGTAGATCACGAACCCGCCGTCGCTGTACCCGCTGTTGAACAGTTTGTTCGGTGCACCTTCGCGCGGCTCGTGTTCTTTGAGGACGTCCAACACATCAAGCGGCCAGTTCTCGGGGGCGTGTTTCGCCCACCCGCTACCGATCACCGGCACCGGCAGCCGCGCCACTTGCAGCGAGAACGAAAGCGCCACGAGCGCGACCGGCAGCCACAAACTCGCCCACAGCGGGCGCGAGACCGCGCTGCCGGGTTGGTAGAAGTCAGGGCGGCGCGCCGCCATCCACAGCGCCCAGCTCGTGTGTTTCCACATCGCGGCGATACACACGAACGCGCTCACAGCGAACAGCGACACGTGCCGACACCGGCTCACGCTGAGTGCGAACCACACCAAAGGCAGTAGCCACACCACGCGCACCGCGTTCCGCTTCGTGCCCCACAGCACGAAGAGGAACAGCACCGCGAGCGCCAGCACCGGCCACGCGTAGGGTTGCGTCACGTCCAGCGGACGGTGTTCGATAATGATCTCGCGCAGCTCGCTCGCCCCCATGATGACGAACCACGTCTTCGGCAGATCGGGTCCGTAGGGGCCGACGAGCGGCGACAGCGCGCACCCCGCGCCCGCGAGGGCGAGAACGCGCACGTCGCGCCAGCTCTTCACCGGCGACGGGCGACCGAGTTTCCAGAACGCGATCCAGCCCGCGAACGCGATGCCGATGGTCCCGATCCCGCCGAGCACGCCGCCGTGAACGTTCGCCCACACCACGCACAGCGGAACGAGCCAGAACAGGCGCTTCAACTTGGGGCGCGCGACGTCGGTTTCGGCGAGCAGTACGAACACGGCCGCGGTCGCGGCGAGCGTGAACAGGTGCGGGCGGACGTGCAGGTGCGACGCGCTCGCGGCCAGCGCGAGCGCCGCGGTGCTGAGTACGACAATCGGGTGCAGCCCGGAGCGCAGGAACCGCGCCGTGAGCCACGCGAACACCGCCGCGACGACACTCACCGCGAACAGCAACAGGCCGTCGAAGCCGGCGGCACCGTGAACCAGCGCCATCGGCACTTCGCCGAGCCACTGGTACGGCACCCACCACGTTCCCGCGAAGGTGAACGTGAACGGGTCTTCCCGCAGGAAGCCTTGTTCGAGAATGAGTTCGCCGGTGCGGACGTGCCAGAACGTGCCGGGGTCGTTGAAAAAGGCCGTTCGCCCGGCGGCGAGCAAGAGGAGCCACACGAGCGCGAACGCGAGCGCGCCCGGCGCGAGCCACCGAGGGAGCGTCATGCGGGCACCGCCGGGGGCGCGGGGACGGCGGCGCGAGCGTGTTCGTAGCGCATGTGGAGAGCGTACAGCACCACCACGGCCGGGGACACCCACAGGAACCAGAACGAACCGAGCTGGAACAGGTTCAACTTCAGCATCGCGAGGTTGACGGCCGCGAGGCCCGCGAGCGTGAACCGCGGCGCGCCGGGTGCCCAACCGGGCTTGGTACCGAGGTCCGCCAGTGCCGACAGCAGTAGTTGCACCACCGCGGGGAGCAGCAGCACCATGTCGAACGGCCACGCGCCGTAAGGCGCGGTCAGGAACGCAACCGCGAGCACGATCGGCAACTGCTCGGTCCAGTTCCAGTTCGCGCGATGTGCGCGGCGATACCACGTGAACCACACCGCGCCGAGCGCGACCGACACGAACTGCAACCGGAAGTGCTCGAAGCCGAAGGCGAGGCGCAGCACGGTGCCGAGAGTTGGCGAGAGCCACTGGGCCGGCGGGCGGTTGCCCATCGCGTCGGCGTACTGGTGCCACACCTGCGGGTTCCAGAGCATCGGCAGCAGCGCGCACACGATGCCCGTGAGAGCGCCGCCCACGAGTACGCGCCACCGGCCCCGCGCGACCGCATCAACGGCAAGCCCGGCCCACAGTAGGTACGCGAGGTGTGGCTTAATCGCGATGAGTACGGTCGCCGCGCCGGCGAGGTACTGCCAGTTGCGCCGCTCGCATTCGAGGAACAGCACCGCGCCGAGCAACAGGAACGCGGAGATTTGCCCGCTGGAGAGCACAAACACGGCCGGCATGAACAAAAACCCGACGGCCCAACCCGCCCAGCGCGACTCGCGCGCGCCGCCGAGCATCAGCCACAACCGATCGGCGCAGTAGCCGACGGTGACGAGGTGAACGAGCAACCACAGGAGTTGCGCCTCGCGCGCCGGGATGACGCCGAGCGGCAGCACCGCGGGCAGCGCCCACGGCGGGTTCCACATCATGATCGCTTCGTCGGTGTCGCGACCGGCGTGCTGCTGTAGCGGGAGCAAGAGAGCGGGGTCGAACGGGTTTTCGCCGTTCAGTGTCAGTTTGGCCGCGGCCCAGTACTCGACAAAATCGTCCGGCGGCCACACGGTGGGGTCCGCGAGCAACTGCCGGATCTGCCCGGCGAGTAGCGCGCCGGTGAGGGCAAGCGCGACGAGTGTGAGTGCGTTGCGAGAGCTCATGCGCGAGCATAGAGCGCGTTCGCGCCGCGTGCGAACGGCGAAAATGAACGCGGCCCGGCCAAAAGGCCGGGCCGCGCGTGCGAGTCGTTCGGACGGGCTTACTTGTCGGTCTTCTTCTTGCCGGCCGTCTTCCACGTCACTTCGGTCAGCTTGTCGCCGTCGGCCTTGATGTCGAGCTTGCCGCCCACCTTGCCGCCCTTGCCGCCGCTGGCGCGCTTCTCGAACGCGGCGTAGTCGGCTTCCTTCGCGTTCTCGCCCTTGCCGTCGGTCGTGGTGAACTTGGTCTTGTCGGTGACCTTGTAGACCTTCTCCGCGTCGCCTTCCTTCACCGTCACTTCTTTCTTGTCCTTGTCGAACTTCACGAGGCTCACCTCGACCGCGACGACGAGGCCGGCCATGGCGAACATGGCGACGAGAGCTAGCAGGAACTTGCGCATCGGAGCAACTCCAACGGGTGGTGAGGTGGCGACCCGTGCGAGGGGGCCGCAACCGATCTGGGGTTCTGTGGGGATAGTATTCGGGCGCGCCGGGCGCAACAAGCGCCAATTCGGCTCTCACGCGCCTTTCATCCGGCACGCCATTCGACACCAAATCAAACGGTGCCCGGCCCCCACAGGAGACTCCAACACGCCCCCGCGCGGCGAGTTTCGCGGTCCGCGGAATTTTTCGCGCCCCGCTCGCGCTCTCACTTCGGCTTCATCTCGGCGGGCGCGCCGGTGCGCTCCAGCTCCGCCGCCAGCGCCTCGCGCAGCGCGCCGAGCTTCGCGGCGTGATCCGCGTTCCCCGCGAGGTTGCGCGTCTCGTGCCGGTCTGTGTTCAGGTCGTACAGTTCCTCCGGCACGCCCGGCTGCAAATAGCGCACATACTTCCACCCACCCCGCACCACCGCGGTGTACCACGGCACCTTCTGGTAGATGGCCTTCTTCGCGTCGTCTTTCAACAACTTGCCGGTGTCCGATCCGTAGTGCTCGCCGGTGTGTTCGTAGAGCGCCGCGTGCGGCCAATCGGCGTTCGGGTTCTTCAGAAGTGGCGTGAGGTCGCGGCCGTGCAGCGCCTGCGCGCCCTGTGGCGGTTTCACGCCCGCGCGCGCGAAGAACGTGGCAACGAGGTCCGGCGCGGTCACCGACTGCGGGCACTTCTTCCCCACCGCCACCGTGCCCGGCATGCTGACGATGAGCGGCGACCGGTAGTTCGCGTCGTAGGGCGCGATCTTCATGCGCATCCCCTGTTCGCCCATCGCGAAGCCCTGATCCGACGTGAACACGATGAGCGTGTTCTCCAACTGCCCACTGCTCTTCACGGCCTCCGCGAGCGCGCCGACGCCCTCATCCACCGCAAGCGCGCACTCGTTGGTCTGGCGCACCCAATCGGCGAACGTGGTGCCCTTCCCGCCCGCTTCGTCGCCGACTTTCTCTCCGTTGCTGCCGGCGCGCACGATGCCGTCTTTATCGCGCCGCCACGCGAGCGTGTCCTTCAGGTAGTCCGGCTTGCCGGGCCACGGGCCGAACAGCGTGTCCGGTTCCTTCACTGCGGCGTCTTTGTACTTCCCTTTGTGGCGCGGCGCGGGCGTGTTCGGGCCGTGAATGCTGCCGTAGCACATCCACAGAAACCACGGTTTATCTTTGTCGCGGTTCGCGCCCTTGATGTACTCGACGCCCCATTTCGTGTAGTTGTCGGCCGGGTAGCCCTCGGTCGTCTTCTCGACGCCGTTGAACGCGAGCACCTGCGTGGTGTAGTACGCGCCCGCGTTCTCCGGCAGCTTCGGCCGGTTCCACACGATCTGATAGTCCCAGTCGCGGCCGAAGCCGGCGTCGGTGCCGGTGTGCCACTTCCCGATTTGTGCCGTGTGGTAGCCCGCGGCACGGAACTGCGCCGGCCAGAACGGGCACTGCTTCGGGTCGTACTCGCTGCCGGGGTACTTGCCGGCCATGCGCATACTTTCGATGCCGTGCGGGAAGCGCCCAGTGAGGATCGACGCGCGCGACGGCATGCACCACGCGCCGAGGTACGCGCCGCGGAACTGCACCCCGCCGGACGCGAGTCGATCGATTTGCGGCGTGCGCGCGAACGGCCACGCATCGGGGTAGCAGTCGACGGTGCGCGTCGATTGGTCGTCGGTGTAGATGAGCAGAATGTTCGGCGGCTTCTTGGGGTCCGCGGCCCGCGCCGACGGCGCGAGCGCGGCGAGCGCGACGAATGCGAGGAGAGTGCGCACGGTGAACCTCACTTCTTGCGAACGGTGACGTAGAACGCGCCGCACAAGGCTTGACCGCTGGCGTCCGTGAACCACGCTTTCATGGTCGTGGTACCCGCGCGCAGTGTTGCGGGAAGTGTCACCTGAGTCGCCTTCGGGTTGGCAACTCCGCTCGTGCGCGCGCCCGCGATTTCGAGGTTCCCCGCGGCGATCGTCGGGAAGCCCTTCGTGTCGATCTTCTTCTTGTTCGGCGGCGATTTCTCACTCGGCTCGTACTTGTCGCCCAGCGCCGCCTTCGTTTGCTCCGGCCAGCGGCGCAGGACGAACTCGTACTCGCCCGCGGCTTCGACGAACACGTGCCACGTGCCGCCGGTCGGGCCACCGACCGCTTCGCGCACGAAGCCGCTGTTGTCCGCGTAGATGTTCTCCCAATCGCCGCTGTTCAACTCCACAACCGGTTGCTGCTTCGACCCGATGCTGACCGGCACGAACTCGCTCAGCCCCTTCTCGATGCCGGCCCACCAGCCGTCGTAATACGCGCGCATCTCGCTCACCACGTTCGGGTGCTTCTCCGCGACGTTCTCCTTCTGCGCGCGATCGGCGCGCACGTCGTACAACTCCGTGCCCTTCACGAGCCGCCACTTGCCCCACACCACGCACGCCTCGTGCTTCTTCGGCACCTGCCCGTATTGCACCACGAACTTGCGGTCATCGAGTTCCTTGCCCTTTCCTTGGAACAGCGCAGCGAGGCTCGTTCCGGCGTACTGCCCATCCGCCGCGGCGCGCTTCGGGTGCGGGACCGCGCACCAGTCGCACAGCGTCGGGAGCAGGTCGGTGTTCTGCGTCGGCGTGTCGATGTCGCGCGGGTCGCCGAGTTTGCCGTTTGGCCAGCGCACCCAACACGGGACGCGGTGTCCGCCGTCGTAGTAGGTGGTTTTGCCCGCTCGTAGGCCCGCGTTGTGAGTCGCCACGCCCGCGGTGCCGCCGTTGTCGGTCATGAAGACGACGACCGTGTTCTCGGTGAGTTTCTCCGCGTCGAGGAACTTCATCAGGTCGCCGAAGCGCTTGTCGAGGTGCGCGATCATCCCGAAGAACGCGGCCGGACCCTTGCCCTGATACGGCTTCACGAATTCGTCGAGTTCGATGTGCGGGGCGTGCGGCGCGTTCGTGGGGATGTAGCACAGGAACGGTTCGCCCTTCGCGCTCTGCTCTTTCATCCACGCGGTCGCGCTGTCGAACCAGAAGTCGGTGCAGTGGCCCTTGTACCGCTTCTCCGCGCCGTTGTGGAAGTAGCGCCCGTCCACGAGCGGGAAGTCGAACTCCGGCGTGCTGTGCAGTTGGCCCCAGCCGAGGTGGTACACACTTTCGGTGAAGCCCTTGTCGATGGGCCGGTGCGGGTAGTGATCGCCGAGGTGCCACTTCCCGAACAGCCCGGTTTTGTAGCCGGATTTGGCGAACAGTTCCGGCAGCGTGCTCAGCCCGGGGCGCAGGAACGTGCGCCCCGCGGTCACGGACGTGGCCCCGTTGCGCAGCGCCGCGAGCCCGGTCATGAGTTGGCCGCGCGTGGGCGTACACATGGGCGACACGTGGAAGTCCGTGAGCCGCACGGACTGCTTCGCGAACGTGTCGAAGTTCGGCGTCTTGAGTACCGGGTTGCCGGTGAACGAGAAGTCGCCCAAGCCCTGATCGTCGGTCATCACGAGGATGACGTTCGGGCGCGTCTCCGCGGCGCGCGCGTCGTGCGCGAGCGCCAGCAGCGCGAGGAGGGAGAGGAACCGCATCGCGTGGCCTCCGGTGTCACTTCGGGGGAGCGTTCTCTTTCCAACCGCCGGCGAGCAACTTCGCGTGCCGCTCGATCACCGCTTTGTGCGCGGGGTCGGCCGCGACGTTCGCGTCTTCGGTCGGGTCGGTCTTGTGGTCGTACAGTTCGCGCGCCACAACGTCCGTCGTGCCGCGCTTGCGCCACTCCACGTAGCGGTAGCGCTCGGTGCGCACCGCGTAGCCCATGAGCGGGCCTGTCTCCTTCCCGCCCCGCGGGTACTGGCTGAAGGCGGCTTGTTTCCACGGCTTCGCAGCGCTATAAAGCAGCGGCAGGAAGCTGTGGCCTTCGACGCCCTTCGGTTCGGGCAGCCCGCACGCCGCGGCAAGTGTGGGGTAGATGTCCGCGAACTCCACCAGCGCCTCGGACTTCTTCCCGGCGTCCATCTGACCGGGCGCGCTCATCACCAGCGCGGCGCGGGTGGCGCGCTCGTAGTTCGTGTGCTTGCACCAGATGCCGTGGTCGCCCAAGTGCCACCCGTGGTCGCCCCACAGAATCACGACGGTGTTATCGGAGAAGCCGTTGGCCTTGAGCGCCTCCAGCACGCGCCCGAGTTGCGCGTCCATGTAGCTGACCGCCGCGTAGTAGCCGTGAACGAGCTTCGCCGCGGTCTCTTTGGGGATCGCCCCGGACTTCGGGATTTCGTGGTACGCGCGCAGTTCGCCACCGAATTGCGGGGCGAACTTGGGCGCGTCCTTCGGCGGCTCGCTGGACGCGGGCACGGGCAGCGTCGCGGGGTCGTACAGGTCCCAATACTTCTTCGGCGCGACGAACGGCAGGTGCGGCTTCGCGAACCCGACCGCGAGGAAGAACGGTTCCTTCGCGCCCTTGCGCGCCTTCAGAATCTCCGCCGCGCGGTTCGCGGTCCAGCCGTCGTTCAGTTCGTCGTCGCGCACATCCGGCGCTTCAAACGGCAGCCCGCGCACTTTGGTGACGTCTTCACCCGCGGCCTTGGCCTTCTCCTTCAACTCGGCGAGCAGTTTCTGCCCGACCGGGCCGAACCCGCGGGCCTTCGGCGCTTCCCACGGCACGCTCCACGACGGCTCGTCGTTGTAGCCGCCGTGGAAAATCTTCCCCATCCCGTGAACGTAATAGCCGTTGTTCTTGAAGTGCTGCGGGAGCGTCACCACGTCCGGCAGCGCTTTGCGGAAGTGCGTGACGAGGTCGTACACTTTGGTGCTGTCCGGGCGGCGGCCGGTGAGCAGCGACGAGCGCGACGGGCTGCACACGGCCTGCTGGCAGTACGCGCGCGTAAACACCGTGCCGCGGGTCGCGAGTTTGTCGATGTTCGGCGTCTTGGCGTGCGGATCGCCTGCGCACGCGAGCGCCGGTTTCAGGTCGTCCACCGCGACGAACAGCACGTTCGGCTTGTCCGTGGCCCGCGCCGCCGGTGCGAGCAGGGCGAGCGCGAACACAGAGAGGATACGCATACGGTGTTACTCCAAGTCCCAGACCACGATTCCGCGCTCGCCCGCGACCGCCGTAAGCGCGCCGTCGGCGCTGACTGCGGCGTGCGACAGCGCGCCGAGTTTCCAATCGAAGCACGCCAGCTCGCGCGCCGTGCCGGTGTCCCACAAGCGCGCGGTGCCGTCCGCCCCGGCGCTCAGCAGCGTGCCGTTGGGAAGGAAGCAGGTCGCGCTCACCGCGCCCGCGTGGCCGATCAGTTCCGCCAGCGGTTCCCATGTGCCGGCGGCGTTCACCGCGAGCCACGTATCGGACGCGAGCGCGAGTGCTTGCTCGTCTGGCGAAAACGCGAGTGCGTTCACGGCACTGCTACACAGCCATCCCCGCGATTTGAGTTTCTCGCCGAGCGCCCATACGCGAACCATCTTCCCGGTCCCGCCGGCCGCGATCCAACGCGCCGTCGGCGAGAACGCGAGCGCGAACGGCGGGCCGTAATCGCCCGGCACTTTCTCGCGCTCGTCCGATTTCGCTTCATCGAATACCGTGAGGTAGTAGCGGTCGCCCGGACCGCCCCACGGGAACGTGAGTGCCGCGAGCTTCGTGCCGTCCGGCGAGTACGACAGAAGTCGACAGTCGTTCGCAACGCGCGCCCAGTTCCTGTCGAGCACGTTGTCTTCAAAGCGCCACTGATGAAGCACTCGCCCGGTGCCCAGCGTCAGCACTTCGCCGGACGGGGTGAACGCGAGCGACCGTACGACATCACCGCTCGTCGGCGACTTCGATACGGCCCCAGTCGCCGGCTCCCACACGTTCGCCGGCGCTTCGCGACCGGCCACGAACGCGACGCGCGTGCTGCACGGCGACAGCGCCATCGCGCGCACCTTCCCCTTCGTCTCGTATCGCAGCATCACTTCACCAGCACGAGTTCCACGGCGCGCACATCCGCGACGGCCTTGCCCGGCACCTTCGGCGCGCGGAGCGTCAGCGTGCCCTTCCCCGCGGGCACTTCCACCACACCGAGCGACAGCGGTTTGAAGTCCTTCACGTAGGATTCGCCCTGTCGCGGTACGCGGTCTTCTTTCGCGCCGCGCAGCGGCGGGTCGTGCGCGTCGGCGATGGTGCCGGTCCACTTCGCCGCGCCGAGCGCAAGTTCCACAGTCGCGCCCACGTCGGCTTTCGCGCAGGTATAGTGAACGATCGCTTCATAGCGGCCCGCGGTGTTCACTTCGATGTTCCACAGCATCGCGTCTTCGGGCTTCGTCCAGTTGGTGAAGAACGAGCAGTTGGGCGCGTTCGCGCTGCGCTTCACGCCGCCGGCGGGCGCGCCGTCGCGCGCGGGAAGCACGGTTCGCGGAAACTCCGCGTAGCCCACCGTGAACGGCCGGTCGTCCTTCTTCGCAGGCGCGTATACGTCGCGCTTCCACGCTTCCACCGCCGCGCTCAGGCGCTTCGCGTCGTCTGGCTTCTCCTTCGCGATGTCTTTCGTCTGGTTCGGGTCGTTCACCATATCGAAGAGCGCACCGGCCGCATCCAACCGAAAGCGCTGATCGCGCGCGCTCACGCGTCCGGCCCACGCGCTGAACAGCACGCGCTCTGTGGGCTTGGCCTCTTTGCCGAGCAGCCACGGCGCGAGACTGATGCCGTCGAACGGTTTCTCACCGACGCGCTTCACGCCGGCCAGTGCGCAGAGCGTCGGGTAGAGGTCGATCGCGCCCGCGATGTGCGGCACCAGCGTGCCGGGTTTGATGCCCGCCGGCCAGCGGATGTGCAGCGGCGAGCGCACCCCGCCTTCGTCGGTGCTCCCCTTGCGACCCTTCATGCCGCCGTTCCACCGCGGACCGTTCGGGCCGTTGTCGTTGAAGTACACGACGATCGTGTCGCGCTCGAGTTTCAGTTCCTTAAGCGCTGCTGAGAGCCGGCCCACGTTGTCGTCAATGTTCTCGCACATCGCGAGCGCGGCCCGCGTGTGATTCACGTCTTCCTTCTTGTCGCCGACCATCTTCAGCGGGAACTTCTCGAACCGGTCCCAGTACTTCTGCGGCACCTGCATCGGCGAATGCGGGGTGTTCAGCGCGAGGTACACGAACGCCGGCTTCTTCGCTTCGGTCTGCGCTTTGAAGAACGCGATGGCGCGCGACGTGAAGTCGTCTGCCGAGAAGCCGTCGCCCTTCACCGCCTTGCCGTTGTGGTCGAGCGGTGCGTCGAAGTATTCGCCCCAGTGCCCGGAAGTGAAGCCGTAGTATTCGCTGAACCCGCGGCCGTTCGGGTGGTAGGGGAACTGCGAGCCGTTGTGCCACTTCCCGAAGCACGCGGTCGCGTAGCCCGCGGCGCTGAAGGCATCGGCAATCGTGCGCTCGCTGAGGTTCAGGCGCTCCGCGCCGGTACTCACGCCGCTCACCCCGCCGCGCGGGTGCCAGCGGCCCGTGAGGAACTCGGCCCGCGTGGGCGAGCACACCGGTTGCACGAAGAACCGGTCGAACCGCGCGCCGTCGGTGGCGAGCGCGTCGAGGTGCGGCGTGCGCAGGTTGGTGTTCCCGCTGATGCTCAGATCGCCCCAGCCCTGATCGTCGGTGAGAATCACGAGCACGTTCGGGCGCTCCGCGGCGCTCGCGGGCGCGGCGACGGCGAGGAGTGCGAGGAGCGAGTAGCGAAGCACGGTGCCCCCATGGTAGTAGGCACGCTCCGCGTGCCGTGTGTTCGGGCCGAGTCAGATTCACCAACTTCGCACTGCCATCTTCGCTCCGCAGAACGGCACGCGGAGCGTGCCTACTACCCTGAAATCACTTCTTCTTCGGCGGTTCCACCGCGGCCGGCTTGAACTCCGCGAGGTCCGGCAGTTTCACCCGCGCGCCGTCTTTGGGCACGTCGAGTTTCGCGGTCCAGAGGATCGCGTTCAGCATCAGAATGCGGAAGTCTTCAATGCCCCAACTGCGGTAGAAGTGCGGCATCACGACGCCCGCGCCGCGCCCGCCGTCGGCGCGCTCCGCGGCCCACGCGACCGTTTCCTTCGCGGGCTTCTCCGGTGGCAGCATCGACGTCGCCAGTACAGTGACGCCCTTCGACGGTCCGTCTTTGCCGAAGTAGTTGTTGATGTACGGTTCGTCGTGCAGCGTGAACGGCTTCCAGCCGCGCAGCACCGGGTGGTCGCCTTTCGCCGGTTCGATGGTCGCTTCCTTGAACACGCGCGCCACCGACTTGTGGTGATTGCACCGCGTCGCAAAGTAGCCGCCGGTCCAATGCAACAGCGGGTGGTCGCCGTCTTCGCGCACGTGCTTCGCTTCAAGGCCGGTCGCGTAGTGAACGCACACGATGCCACAACCGCGCTTGGTCATCGCCGCGAGGTCGGCCATGATCGCGTCGCGGTTGGGCATCACTTCCGGCGGGAACAGATCGCCGATGAACACGACGGTCTTGATCTCGGCGAACGCCTTCGCGCCGTCCTTCGGCCACTCGCTGACCACGTCCGTTTTCAGGCCGAGCGCGTCGAGGCAGTGCTTGAGCAACCGGCCGCCGGCGGCGACTTCGTGCGTGCCCGGCGGGTGCTGACTCGGCCCCACGACCACGAGCGCGCGGGCGGGTTTCTCTTCGGCGCGCGAAGTAAGTGCGCCGAGCGCGAGCGCGCTGCCGGCGATGGCTTCGCGGCGGGAAATCGGGTTCATGCGAATCGCTCCTTGTCTCAGCGTTTGGCGGGCGGCACGTCCGGTGGGAACTGTTTGTGCAGCGCGTCGCGCGCCGCCTTCTGCGCGGCGCTCGGCTCGATCTCGGTAAACCTGTTGTTCAGTTGGTTCAGCGCCACGTTCCCGCGCACCACGCGACCGTAGTACTCCGTGCCGAGCAGTTTGCCGGTGGTCCAGTCGCGCCACTCGGTGTAACGGCCCTCCGCGGTGCGCGCGCTGTAGCCCATCGCGTCCGGTACGCCCTTCTCGGTGCGGTCGTAGTAGGCGGGCCGCGGGTGTTGCGTGAACGCGACCGTTTTCGCGATCCTTTTTTCGCGCACCGCGGGTACGAAACTCGCGCCGTCGAGTCCCTTCGGTGGAGTGAGATTCGCCAGTTCACAGAGCGTCGGGAACAGGTCAATCAGTTCCACCACCGCGCGCGACGCGACCTGCGGTTCGGCCTTCGGCGCGCGCACGATGAGCGGCACGCGCGCGTCGAACTCGAAGCACGACGTTTTCGCCCACAGCCCGAGTTCGCCGGTGTGGTAGCCGTGATCGGAGAGGAACACCACGATCGTGTTGTCGCGCAGTTTGTGTTCGTCCAGCGCCTTCAGCACCTTGCCC
Source organism: Gemmata sp. (assembly GCA_022843445.1). Lineage (GTDB taxonomy): Bacteria > Planctomycetota > Planctomycetia > Gemmatales > Gemmataceae > Gemmata. The sequence goes on along the minus strand of JALHNS010000015.1, from coordinate 13,091 downwards.
ACTTGCGCGTCCATGTACGAAATGTTGGCGAAGTAGCCGTGCCGCATCTCGGCGACTTGCTCCGCGGTCGGCGTGATCGCCTTCGGCGGGATACCGAGTATCTCGCGGCCGTCGTGGAACGCAATCTCCGGTGCGCCCTTTGGTCGCGCGGCTTGGAAGTCCTGTAACTTCGCGCGGTCGTACAGGTCCCAATACTTCTTCGGCGCGTTGAACGGCGCGTGCGGCTTCCAGAACCCGACCGCGAGGAAGAACGGTTTGTCCTTCACCGCCGCCAGAGTGCGCACCGCTTCCGACGCGACGCGGCCGTCGTAGTACGCTTCGTCTGGCACGTCGCGGCACTCGCACACCGGCACCATGCCGTAATCGCGGCCGATGCCCTTCGCGGTGTTCGGCGGCAGTTCGTTCTTCACTTGCGGCGCGTCGTCGCCGTGGTTGGCGTAGTGGAGAAACTCGTCCGCGCTCCACGAGCGCCGGTCGCCCTTCTCCTTCGTGTGCCAGTTGTGGAAGATTTTGCCCACGCACCGCGTGTCGTAGCCGTTCGCTTTGAAGTGCTGCGGCAGCGTCACCACGTCGGGGTTCTGGGCACGGAAGTGAGTGCCGTTCGACCACAGGTGCAGCGAATCGGGCCGCTTCCCGGTGAGGAACGACGAACGCGACGGGTTGCACACGGCCTGTTGGCAGAACGCGAAATCGAACCGCGTGCCGGAGCGCGCGAGCGCATCGAGGTGCGGCGTCTTGGCGTCCCCGCCGTAGCAGCCGAGTTCGGCGCGCAGGTCGTCGGCGACGATGAACAGCACGTTCGGCTTGTCCGCGGCGCGCACCGGGGCGCACGCGAACAGCGCGGCGAGAATCCACAGCGTGCGCACGGTGTCACTCCTTCTTTTTCTTCGCGGGGTTCACCGGCCACGGTTCCACCAGCGCGCGCTTCGCGTAGGTCTCGTACTTTGCCACCAGTTCTTTCAGCTTGTCCGGTTCCTTCGCGCTCAGGTCGTTCGCTTCCACGCGGTCTTTGCCGATGTCGTAGAGTTCCCACTTCGCGTTGTGCTTCGCCACGAGTTTCCAATTCCCGGCACGCACGGCCCGGTTGCCCTCGTGCTCCCAATAGAGCGCGTCGCGTTCGAGCGGCTTCCCGGCGAACACCGCCACAAGGCTCTTGCCTTCGAGCGGTGTTGCGTCCTTCGGGTACTTCGCACCGGCGAGGTCGTAGACGGTCGCGGCGATGTCGATGAGGTGGCCCGGCGTGTGGCGCAGTTCACCCTTCGCGGAAATGCCCTTCGGCCAGTGCGCGATCAGCGGCGTGCTGATGCCGCCCTCGTGAACCCAGTGCTTGTACTCGCGCAGCGGCGTGTTCGAGACGTTCGCCCAACCGGGGCCGTAGGCGATGTAGGTGTCGTCCGGGCCGGGCATCACGCTTGGCCCCATTCGCACCGGGAAGCCGTCGCGCGTTTGCGCGGGCACGCTGCCGGCCGCGGCGAAGTCGGTGGGCTTCATCGCGGGGAAGGTGGGCTTGTCGGGGCGCGCGATGTTGGGGTGATTCTTGTTCCCGGTGCGGCCCTGCGGTTCCGCGCAGCCGCCGTTGTCTTGCATGTACAGGATGAGCGTGTTCTCGAACTGTCCGGTCTTCTTCAACTCCGCGACCAGTCTCCCGACGCCCTGATCCATGCGGTCTACCATCGCCGCGTACACCTCCATGCACGCGGCTTCCCACTTCTTGTCGGGCACCTTGTCCCACTCGCGCGAACCGGGCGTCGTCGGTTGCTTCGGGTCGATGAGGCCGAGCTTCGCGGCGCGCTCGAAGCGGGCTTTGCGGACCGGGTCGTAACCGGAATCGTACTTCCCCTTGTACTTCGCGATGTCTTCCGGCAGCGCGTGCATCGGCCAGTGGGCCGCGGTGAACGCGACGTACAGCAAGAACGGCTTCTCTTTGTGGTCCTTCGCGTGGTCGCTCACGAACCGCGAGGCGTGTTCGGCGATTGCGTCCGTGTAGTAGTAGGTCTTCGGCTTGTACTCCGGGTCCGCGTAGGGCGAGATCATCGTGTTGTCGCGCACCAGCGACGACGGGTCGTAGAAGCTGCCCGCGCCGTGAATGGTGCCGTAGAAGCGATCGAACCCGCGTTGCAGCGGCCAGTTGTCTTTCGGGCCGTCTTTGCCGGCGCTCTTCGTGACGTGCCACTTCCCGACCGCGTAGCTGCGGTAGCCCGCCGGCTTCAGCACTTCACCGAACACGCGACACGAGGTGTTCAGGTCGCCGCGGTAGCCGGGCTTGCCCTTGTCGTCCATCATGTGCCCGACACCGGCTTGGTGCGGGTACAGCCCGGTGAGCAGGCTGGCGCGCGTCGGGCAGCACCGCGCTGTGTTGTAGAACTGCGAGAACCGGACGCCGTTCGCGGCGAGCGCGTCGAGGTTCGGCGTGGCAATCTCGCCGCCGTAGCAGCCGAGATCGGAGAAGCCCATATCGTCGGTGAGGATCACGACGACATTCGGGGCGGCCCGCCCTTCAGCGCAGAGAGCGAGCGCGCAAACCGCAGAGAGGAAGAGGCGCATAGAGTTTTCCTGTGGTCCGGTCACTCCGCGACCGGAGTTTCTGTCTTCGTTGAGTTGTTGCAGTTGTGTCGCACTTCAAATCCGGTCACGGAGTGACCGGACCACGGGAAATCAGTCCTTTTCGCCCCAGACTTTGGGCGTCACGAAGTCTTTCGGTTTCGGCTTCGACTTCGGCGTGACGGCTTGCTTGGCGAACGCCGACAACGTCGCTTGCAGTTCCTTCACGCGCTCCGGGTGCTTCTCCGCGAGGTTCGTCTTCTCGTACGGGTCATCCTTCAGGTTGAACAGTTCGAGCGCGTCTTTGCCGTCCTTCTTCTTGGGAACCGTGCCGCCGTCCGGGTCGTCGGTGCCGGTGCGCACTACGAGCTTCCAATCGCCGGCGCGCACCGCGCCGGTGTTCGGTGTCGTGTTCAGCAGGATCGCGTCGTGCGGTGACGGCTTGCCGGCCGTCAGAGTGGGCCACAGATCGACGCCGTCGAGCGGCAACTTCTGTTCGGCCTTCGCGCCGCAGAGTTTCACCAGCGTCGGGAACCAATCGACCATGTGCAGCGGTTCGGTCAGCGTGCCGCCGGCCTTGATGCGGCCGTCCCACGTGGCGAACGCCGCGACGCGCACGCCGCCCTCGTACAGCGTGCCCTTGCCGGCGCGGTACTTCCCGTTGTCGGTCACGACGCCCGGTTGCGGGCCGCCGTTGTCGCTGCTGAACACGAACAGCGTGTTCTTCCGCGCCCCTGCCTTCTCCACCGCGTCCACGATCTGCCCGACCGCTTCGTCCATCGCCGCGAGCATCCCGGCGTACTTCAACCGCTCGCCCTTCAGTTTGCCTTCGTAGGGCTTCATGTACTCCGGCGGAACTTGGTGCGGCGCGTGGACCGCGTTGAACGGCACGTACAGAAAGAACGGCTTCTTCCCCGCGTGCTCCTGCACGAACTTCACCGCGCCTTTGGCGATGAGGTGTGTGGCATAGCCCTCGTCGCGGGCAACTTTGTCGTCGCGGTGCCAGTCGAAGCCGCCGTCGCGGACGTGCGTGAAGTAGTCGAGCGCCCCGTTGTAGTGGCCGTACTGGTGATCGAACCCGCGGCGCGTGGGGAGGTAGTCCGGGGCGAAGTGGCCGAGGTGCCACTTGCCCACGACCGCGGTCGCGTAGCCGGCTTCCTTCAGTGCGCTCGCGAACGTGCGCTCTTCGAGCGGCAGCCCGTATTGCGCCCACGGCCGCACGACGCCCACCTGAAGCCCGTGGCGCATCGGGTAGCGCCCGGTCATCAGCGCGGCCCGCGTCGGGCTGCACACCGGCTGCACGTAGAACGCATCCAGAACGGTTCCCGCTTTCGCGAGCTTATCGAGGTGCGGCGTGCGGATGTCGGTTCCGCCCATGAAGCCGCAGTCGTGCCGGCCGAGGTCGTCGGCGAGCAGGAACACGACGTTCGGGCGCGCGTCGTCGGCGCGCGCGACACACGGAACGAACAAACAGGCCGCAAGCGCGACCGCGTACCGTGGCATGGCAGCGCCTTGAGATGGGGGCGAAGACTTCCAACCCCGCAAGAGGGGCGAAGTGCCGCGGGGTGAGCATACCCGCGCCCGGGTCGCGGCCGCGCGGAAAAGTGGTGAAGTTTTCCGCGCGCGCCGGGAGTATCAGAGAGTACGCTTATGATGCGCACACCGACCGCGGGAAGTGTGACGGCCGCGAGTTCCGCGCCGAAGGCTTGTCCCGCCGCGGGTTCCGAGACACAATGCACGCAACCGATTGCCCCCGTTCGCAAGGGTGAGACATGCGCGCCCGGTTGGTGTCCGCCGACGGCGGAGCCTCCTACGAGCTGACGAAAGACATGACGCTGTTCGGCCGCGACGAAGATTCCGACGTCCGGCTCGACAACAAGAGCGTCTCGAAGCTCCACTGCGTCATCGTGATGACCGACGGCGTGCTGCTGCTCCGCGACCTCGGCAGCACGAACGGCACCCGCGTGAACGGTCAGCGCGTGCGCCGCGCGGCCCTGCTCCCCAACGACGTGTTGGCGGTAGCGAACCTCAAGTTCAAGGTGCTGTTCGGTGTGGAGCTCGAGAAACACGACGCGGAAGCGGCCGAGGCCGCGAAGCCGAAGCGCGAGGCACCCGCCCCGATCCGCCGCAACGCCCTTCCTGACGTGTACGAAGAACCGAAACCGAAGAAATAAGCGTAATTCGACCCTTTCGCAGACGTTCCGAGTTCGCGCTACTCAACGAACGGCCCCACGCCGCACGCCCTTCGCGCCGACACATCAATAGTATACGCACGATCAAATCAAGTCAATGGGTTCTTCCTGTGGTCCGGTCACTCCGCGACCGGATGACGGGCAGCACGACAGACTCAGCAAGGGAGCGAACAGAAAATCCGGTCGCTCCGTGACCGGACCACAGAAAACGAACCGCCCTACACCGGCACGCGGTGCGAGCAATCGAATAGTATACGCGAGATCACTCTTAGTCACCAGGCGAGCGTGCCGGTTGTAGGTCACTTCTTCTTCGCGTAGCTGATGACGTTCTCGACGCCGTAATCGGACTTGAACCCGCCGGGAACCGCGGACCACGTCGGTTGCTTGTCCGCGCCGCCCTCGCGCATCCAGACGGCGTAGTTCTGGAACCAGCGGTTGTTTTGAATCAAGTGGTCCGGTACGTTGAACGCGTTCGCACCCAGCCCCGGATCGAGTTCCACCCACCCCACGCCCGGCAGATACACCTCGGCCCACGTGTGGACGTTCGTGTAGTCGGCGCGCACTTTCTGGAGCGCGCTCGTGCGCCCGTCCGGTACGTACAGGTTCATTCCCCACACCATGCGGTACGGGATACCGGCGCTCGCGGTGAGTTGCTGGAGCAGTGTGGCTTGGTGCCCGCAGTGCCCGCACTTGTGCTTGATAATGCTCTCGACGTCCGACTGGATGAACGACACCGACGCGTCGTACTTGAATGTGTCCACGATCCACTTGCACATCGCTTGAACCGCTTGCGCCGGCGGTGCCGCCGCTTTGAATTTGGCCGCGACCTTGACAAGTTCCGGGTGAACGCCTTTCGCGACCACGGGATCGACAACCGCGGCTTTGTCCTTCGGCACAGCGTCGTAGCTCTTCCACGTCGTCTTCACCGCCTTCGGGTCGAGCGTGCGGCTCGGCGACGACACGGTGAGCGACGACCGAAACGTGAGTTTCGTGCCCGGCTTCTGCCGCCCGTCCACCTGCCACAGCAAATGCCGCGACGCGGTGTCTGCGTGGCTCTGTTCTTTCGCGGTATTGGGGACGAAGTCGAGCTTGGTCGCGCCGAACGCGGCCTTCGGTGGGCTCCACGGGCGCACCGTGGGGAGCGCGTGGTAGACGCGCACCTGATCGATCTTGTCGTTGCCGGCCGGAACCACGAACGTGGTCGTCATTTCAATTGAGTACACGACCGGTTTGGTCGTCTTGATCGCAGGGGACGTGTCTTGTGCCGCCCCCGGCTGCGCGGCGAACAGCGCGACTGCAACAACTCCAACGGCGAATGACAGGGCGCCCCATTGCATGTCTGGAACCTCACAAGTGTGTCGAGCGCACTGGCAGGGTCCGAAGCGGGGGCGCACCCGCAGTGCGCCCCGCGTCTCTCGCTCACTTCGCCCCGATCGCCCAGAGGTAGTTGTAGCCGCGGATGTAGAGGCGGCCGTTCGCGGGGGCCGGGGTCGCGTAGACCGTGTCCGGCAGCGTGTTGGTCGCCACCTTCTTGAACTCGCGGCCCGCTTCCACCACGTCGACCGCGCCCTTCGCGGAGGTCACGTAAATCTTGTTGTTCGCGGCGATCATGTTCGCCCGGTGCAGGCCGGGGCTGAGCGTTTGGCGGTAAATCTGCTCGCCCGTCTTCGCGTCGATCGCGGTCAGCGGGCCGTCGCCGGAGGTGTACACGATCTCGCCCACGCGGATCGGCGAGACCACGTCCGGCGTTTGCTTGAACCGCCACTTCTCGGCCTTGTTATCGGGCGAAATGTCGCCCTTCGCGCCCACCGGGTTGAACGCCACCAGCGGGCCGTTCTTGCACGACGGCACCACGATCAGGTCCGGCGTCACCAGCGGCGACGACACGAACCGCCACGCGCCGTTGAGCGTCGGGTTCAGCGCTTGTACGCGCCACACTTCGGTGCCGTCGGTGAGCTTGTGCCCGGTGCAGTAGTCGTTGCCGTGCGCCACCAGCAGCGGCCCGCCCTCGCCCTCCCAGACGAACGCGGACGAGTAGGTGTCCGGGCTTTCGCCCTTGCCGTAACCGGGCCGGTTCTGCTTCCACAGTTCTTTGCCCGTGTTCGCTTCCAGCGCCACGACCACCTGCGCGCCGCGGTGCATGATCTGCAAGTACAGGTTGCCCTTGTATAGCGCCGGCGTCCAGTGGCAGCCGAACTGGATGCCGAACTTGCCGTAGTCTTGCAGGTTCTTCTGCCACACCTGTTCGCCGTCCACGGTGTAGCACACGAGGTTACCGCTGCCCGCGAACGTCCAGACGTGCTTGCCGTCGGTGGAGCACGACGCGGAGGCGTCGTTGCCCTCGTCGCCGCGCCCGGACTTGCCGGCCTTCCCGATGACCTTCTTCCACTGCTCCTTGCCGTCGGTGCCCACGCACATCAGCACCACGTCGGCGTCCGCAACCGACGTGAGGAAGATGCGGTCGCCCCAGACCGCCGGCGTCGAGGAGCCGCGGCCCGGCAGGGCGAGTTTCCAGACCACGTTCTTGTCGGCGCTCCACTCGGTGGGGAGGCCCTTTTCGGCCGAATGGCCGTCGTTCTTGGGGCCGCGCCACTGGGGCCAGTTGTCGGCAGAAGCGGGCGCGCCGAGCGCGAGCGCGAACAGCGAAACGAGCAGCAAACGGTTCACGAGAGGTGATCCTCTGGCGGGGTGAAGGCGGGATAGATGAAGCGTACCGGCGGCGGGCGCGCCGATCAATACGATAGCCGCGTTCGCATCCGATGTTTCGATGTCGAGAGGAAGTTGCCGTGGGCGTCGTCGTGCAGAAGTTCGGCGGGAGCAGCCTGAAGAACGCGGAACGGGTCATGGAGGCGGCGCGCAAAGCGATTCGCGCCAAACACGCCGGCAACAAGGTGCTCGTCGTCGTCTCCGCGCAGGGCAGCACCACAGACGATCTCATCGCGAAGGCCGCGGAGATCACCGGCGCGCCGTCGGCCCGCGAGATGGACATGCTGCTCGCCACGGGCGAACAGATATCCATCGCGCTCACCGCGATGGCGATTCAGGAACTGGGCGAAAGCGCGGTCAGCCTCACCGGGCCGCAGATCGGCATCGTCACCGACAGCACGCACCGCAAGGCCCGCATCAAGAAGATCGACACGCAGCGGCTCACGGAAGAACTGGACGCGGGCCACATCGTCGTGATCGCCGGGTTCCAAGGGATCGACGAACAGGGCGACATCTCCACGCTCGGGCGCGGCGGGAGCGACACCACCGCCGTTGCGGTCGCGGCGGCACTCAAGCTCGCGGGCTACGACGTGGAGTGCGAAATCTACACCGACGTGGACGGCGTGTACACGACCGACCCGCGCATCGTACCCGACGCGCGCAAGATGGACGCCATCAGTTACGACGAGATGCTCGAAATGGCGAGCATGGGCGCGGGCGTGATGCACTCGCGCAGCATCGAGTTCGCCAAAAAGTTCGACGTGCCGCTGATGGTGCGCAACTCGCAGTCCGACGCGGTGGGCACGTGGATCGTGCCGGAAGAGCCGTGGATGAGCGAAATCCCGGCGTGCGGGGTCGCGCTCGCGGCCGACGAAGCGCGCCTCGTGCTCGAGGGCGTGCCGGACCGCCCCGGCGTGAGCCACCGCGTGTTCAGCGCGCTCGCCGACGCCAACATCGCAGTCGACATGATCGCGCAGAGCGTCGGCACCGGCGGGAAAGCGACCATCGGCTTCACCGTGCTGAACGCGGACCTCGAGAAGACCAAGAAGACGCTCGCACCCATCGTGGCGGACCTCGGCGCGGCGCTGAACGAAACCGGCAAGGTGAGCAAGGTGTCGGTCGTCGGGGCCGGGATGCGGGCCGTGTCCGGTATCGCGGAGCGCATGTTCCAAGCCCTTTCCGAAGAGGGCGTGAACATGAAGATGATTACCACCGGCGACATCAAAATCAGCGTACTCATCGACGAAGACGGCCCGCCGGAATCGGCGATCGTCGAACCGCCGACCGGGGAACCGATTAAGAAGGCGCACCTCGAAAGCAAGAAGGCCGTCCGCGGCCGGCGCGCCCTCCGCGCGGTCCATAAAGCCTTCGCGCTGGCGCAACCGCGGAAGGGCGCGGGCGACACCGGCACCGGCTTCAAGCCGCGGCCCAGCCCCATGCTCGCAACGGTGGCGCGCGACCGCGACGCCGCGATTGCGAAGCTCGACGGCATGGAGGGCGTACTCGTGAGCGGCGTTCACCTGAACGCCGAACAGAGCCGGGTCACGATCCACGACCTGCCGGACGTGCCCGGGAACTGCTCGCGCGTGTTCAACGCGGTCGCCACCGGCGGCATCCTCGTGGACATGATCGTGCAGAACCAGAGCGGCCCCGCGAAGGCGGAACTTTCGTTCACGCTCCCGCGCGCCGACCTCACGCGAGCTCTGAAGCGCACTCAAGACGTGGTGCGCGCGATCGACCCCGCGGCCCGCGTGGTGGGCGACGCGGACGTCGCGGTGCTGTACGTGTTGGGCGTCGGGATGCGCACGCACACCGGCGTGGCCCGCACGATGTTCGGCGCACTCGCGGCCCGCGGCATCAACATCGCCATGATTAACACCAGTGAAGTGTGCGTGGGCGTGGTGGTGGAGCGCGCCCGCGGCGAAGAGGCGCTCGCGTGCCTGAAAGAGGCGTTTAAGCTCACGTGAGGTTCGGGGAATAATCGCCGGCCCGTCGGGATCGTCCTTGCAACCGCGAGGGTTTCCCGATGGGCCGCTTCGTTTGTGCCGCGCTGATCGTGGCGGTGTGCGCGAGTGCCGCGAGCGCGAACATGGGTCCGCCGTGGATCGGCGGGCGCGTGGTCGCGGAACCGGACGGCATGAAGGGCGTCCGCGTCCTGCACGAGTCACTTGTGATCGACCTGCGCCCGGTCGCGCGCGGCGAGTTCGCTCACGTCGAAGCCACGTACCGCTTCCGCAACGACGGCCCGGCGCGCCAACTCGAACTGCTGTTCGCCACCGGTGCGAACGAAATCGCCGGTTTCGCGGTCGCGCTGAACGGCACGCCGGTGCCGTCGGCCGTGCGCGACGTCGGCGAACTGCCGAAGAGCTGGCAGCCGCCGAAGGCAACACCGGGGCTTGACGGGCACGCACTGAACTACGGCCCGAAGCTCGGTGGGAGCGATCTGAAAACGATCGGCTTCACGCTCGCAGTATCGCCGGGCGAACACACGGTGCGCGTGACCTACCGCGCGCCAGCGTCGAAGAACATGTACGGCCACCCGGTGGCGTACCAGCAGTTCGCGTATGTGCTCGCGCCCGCGAAATCGTGGGACGGCTTCGGGAAACTCGAAGTGACCGTTCACGTTCCCGAAGGCTGGACCGCGGCGAGTGAACCGGCCCTGACGCGCGACGGGGATACGCTGCGCGGCACGTTCGACGGCATCCCGGCCGACGCGCTCGCGCTCACGCTGCAAGCGCCAGCGGGGCGCGCCTACGCGGTCGCGCAGGTGGTTGGTTGGGTTGTGTTCGCACTGCTGTGCGTTGCGACGGTGTGGTGGGTGTGGCGCGTCGGGCGCAAGGAAGGGCGGCGCGGCGACCTCGCGCGCATCATCGTAATCGGAGGCGCGGTCGCGATCGTCGCGCACATCGTGTTGAGCGCGGGTCTGATCTGCACGTTCGTCGGAATCGAGAGAGCACTTCCGTCACACCAAGACGGCGGGACAACGCCAGACGGGATGGCGGGCATTCTTATCGCATTCTACTTCTCGGTGGTCATGGTGCCGGCATTCGCGGCGCTCGCCATAGCAACCGGTCTCGTGGTACGGCACCTCAACCGTTCGGTTCCGCCGGCGACGTAGCGCCGAGCGCCCAGCACGGGAAGTACACCGGGTACAGCCGGTAGTCGAGCATCGCGGTGCCGAAGAACACGCCGTTCACGCCGCCGTGCTCGCCCGCGTGCGCCGCCAGCCACTCGGCGCCGCGGCGCACGCTGAGGTGATCGCGGCCCACCACTTCGCACAGCGCCAGCACCGCCCACGCGGTCTGCACCGGTTGCGACTCGCGGCCCTCGATGTACCGCTGTTCGAGACAGCCGCGCCAGTCTTCGCCCCAACCGCCGTCGGCGCGCTGGTGCGCGATCAGCCAGTTCGCGGCGCGCTGAAGCGGTTCGGCCGAAGCCGGCACGCCACTCGCGCGCAGCCCGCGCACCGCCTGGAACGCGCCGTAGGTGCAGAAGATGCCCCACGCCGCGTGCCACTGCCCGCCTTCGTACTGCTCCTTCAAGAGAAAGTTGCGGCCGCGGGCGATCGCGCGCGAAATCGGGCCGTTTTCGGTGTGCGGGTACGCGTCGCGGAACCGCGCCAGCGCCACGAGGCACGACGCGGTGCATTCCACATACGACCGGTCCGTCATGCAGTTCGTGAACATCTCCGACGGGTTCAGCAGTTCGAGCCACCGGTGCCCGCGAGCGCGCTCGTAAGAACCGAACCCGCCGTCCGCGTTCTGCCGACTCAAGATGAACCGCGCCGCTTCCAACAGCCGCGCGTCCGAAATGCGCTCGCCAAGTGGGATCGCATCGGCCGAGTGCGCGCTGAGGATCGCGGCGAGCGCTTCGGCGGTGCAATCGCTGACGGGCCACGCTTGGCGCGCGTCGCCGAGGCACCACCCGCCGGTCGCGGTGTCCGGGAAGAGCGGATCGCGCGCCGCTACCGACACGCGCATTTGCTGTTCCGCGAGGAACCGATAGCCGGTGCGAATCGCTTTCCCAATATCACGCGTGCCGAGCGGCGAAGCGAGCAGCGCTTCGAGCGCGAACGCGGTGTCCCACGTGCGCGTCCGGCCCCCAGAGTAGCGCAGCCCGCGTTCGGCGTCCTCGAACCGGTAGTACTCGAAACCCTCGACGACGCGCAGCACGTTGTTCCGGTGGTCTTCATTTTCGTGCAGCGCCAGCGCGACGAGCGTACCGTTCACCGGGGAGAGCGTGAGGTGGTCGGTCGCGACGAGTTCGCGCAGGATCAGGTCTTCGCACCGCGCGAGAGCGCGCCGGCGCACCCCACCGTGGTGGATCGCGTCGTAGCCGCTCATCAGCCACTCGGCCGGGCACACCACGAACGGCACCGCGTGGTGCAGGTCGGTTTCGGCGACGTGGTAACGGAACCGCGACGCGTTCGGCCGGCCGTTGGGGTACAGTTCGCCCGCGAGTTCGGTCAGGTCGAACTGCGTGCGGCGCGCGAATAGCATCCCCATCGCGAGGTAAATGTAGCGCGTGTGGCAGTACAAGCGGAACGGGTGAACGGGCACGACGCGCGGCAGTTGGAGCAGTTCGGGCAGCACCGGCCGCACGCCGTACCGGTCGTACAGGCCGAGCAGCGAGAGCCAGAACTTCCCCCACGTCGGCAACCCCGCGAGGCCGTCCGGTTGTTCGTGCAGCCACCCGCGGGCGGCCGCGCACAGCGCGTCGTCTTCGTCCGCGCCGAGGAGGCGCGCGGCGACGTACACGAGAGCGGTGACGAACAGCGAACCCGCGTGCTCCGGGTGCAGGCCGAACGACCCGTTCGCGTTGCGCGCCCACCGGAAGTGTGCGAGAACGCGTACCGCTTCGTCGCCTTCGAATGGGAGGCCGACGCAGTGCCGCGCGATGACCACCTGCGCGGTGACCACCGGGCACCACACCATTTCGCCTTCCCAGTGGCCGTTCGCGTGCTGCCGGGAAACGAGTGCGCGCGCCGCGCGTTCGAGAGGTGTCATGGGGAGATGTTAGCGCGCGAGCGACTCGCGGGCGAACCAGTGCGCCCACCCGCCGAAGCCGGCAAGCGCCGCGATCGTGCGGCGGATGGGCCGGCGCGCGACGCCGCGCACCACGCTGCCACCGGCTTCGAGCATCAGCCGCGCGAACGTGGTGAGCAGCGCGCTGCGGCGGGTGTCGCGCACCGCGAGCAGGCGCATGGTGTCGCGCCGGGCCGCGGGCGACTTCTGCCACATGCGCACAACCGCGGCGCGGAGTTCTTCGGCGCTGGCGTCGCGCCCCGCGAACACGTCGTACAGCCCGGTGGACACGAGTTCCGGAACGCGGCTCGCGGCGCGGCGCTCCTCGGCGTAGGCTTCGACCGATTCGGCGCGCGCCAGCGCGACCGCGTCTTGGAAGCCCACGGTCATGCCCACCGCGCACAGCGGGTGGCAGTGGCCGACTGCGTCGCCCACGAGCGCGATCCCGCCGCGGCCGAAGTGCTTGCGCGGCAGCAGTTGGTTCGCGGCCACTTCCGGCGGGCCGTTCCGGAGCGCGCGCGCGCAGGCGTCGTGCAGGGCCGGCGGCACCGCGCCGCGGTACGCCTCCACCAGCGCCGCGGGGTCGCGCACCCACGCCACGCGCTCGGTCGGCACGTCGATGCACACG
>JALHNS010000014.1 GCA_022843445.1 Gemmata sp. | reverse complement strand
GGGCTTCACGGCCGCCACGCGCGCGCTCTTGGGGTCGGCCGGCGGGCGCGCCTGAAGCGCCTCGAACCGTTCCAGCAGTTCGGCGGCGGTGCCGCGGGTGGTGGTGCCCTTAGCGAGCATCTGGCGCACCAGCCGCGCCAGCGGCTCGGGCACCTTGGGGTTGTACTCGCGCGGGTCCGGCACCGGGGCGTCGGCGTGCGCGCGCATGTACGCGACCGCGTCGCGCCCCTCGATCTGAAACGGGGGCCGACCGGTGAGCGCGTAGAACAGCGTGCCGCCCAGCGCGTACACGTCGGATTCCGGAACGATGCGCTCGTCCCACTGTTCCGGCGCGGCGTACTCGCGCGTGCCCACGAACACCCGTTTGGTACCGGTCGCGCCGCCGGTGTCCGCCGAGGCCAGCTTCGCCGCGCCGAAGTCGAGCAACTTCGCGGCGGTGTCGCGGGGCTTCGAGCCGGTGCCCGGCGGCGGGCCGGCGATCATCACGTTCGCCGGCTTCACGTCGCGGTGCACGAAGCCGTTCTCGTGAATGTGAACCAGCCCGCGCAGCAGTTCCACGGCCCAGTGAACCACGAACGGCCACGGCACCGCGCCGCGGGCCTGCACCATCTGGTGCAAGTTGGTCCCGGGCACGAACTCCATCGCCAGCGCGTACTGGTCGGTCGGTTTGCCCTCGGCGTCGCGCACGCGCTCGTACAGGTAGAACCGCGCGACCGCGGGGTGCCGCACCTTCATCATGGCGCGGGCCTCTTGCTCGAACCGCGCCCGCGCCGCGTCGGTGGGCTGCGTGAGCACCTTCACCGCGACGAACCGCGACGGGTTCAGTTGCCGCGCGCGGAACACCGCCCCCTGCCCGCCCTGCCCCAACCGGTCCAGCAGCACGAACTGGTTGAGCGCGAGCGCCTTGGCCGGGTTCGGCCCGCCCTCGAACCACAGCTCGATCACGCCGCGCTGGTAGTCGGTCAGTCCCGGTTCGTCGGACGCGCCCTCGCTGCCGCTCCACCACTCCGGCGGCTCGGCGGCCAGCGCGCCCAGCAGGCGGGTGAGGTCGCCGTTGGCGCGGGTCGCGGCGCGCTTCCACCGGGCCGCCGACACCACCCGCGCCGCGGTCAGCACTTCGCCCAAGTCGTCGAGCGTCGGGAACTCGTCGGCCATTGCGGTCTCGCTGGGCGGGTCGGTCAGCAGCAGGCCGTCGCGCCGACGCCGCAGCGGTCGGGGGCGAGGCAGTCGGTGTGTTTCGCGCCGAGGTGAACCAGCAACCCGCCCGGCGTCAGTTCGACGCCCGCGAGCGGGTACTGCGACACCGCCACGGTCTCGTATTCCACTTCGACGGGCAGGGCGTCGGATTTCAACAGCGGCGCGCCGAGTTTCAGGATGCCCGCGAGTTTCCCCGCGGTCAGCCGGTGGGTGGTGTCGTTCGCCACCCACACTTGCAGCACGCACGATACAGACGAGCGCACGGTGCCGCCGCAGTCGACGAAATCCTTCTGAACGCGGCCCACTTCCGTGACGTGGAAGTGGGCGGGCACGAACGCGCCACCGGGCAGCATCAGGTGCAGGGGCGCGTGCGGCTGCGCCGCGAGCGCGCGCTCCAACTCGCCAACGGTCATGCGTTCGGCCCTCGTGGGTGCAAGACATTATCGCGGGCGCGGTTCCAAGTTCCAAGTTCCAAGTTCCCGCGCCCCGAGTCGCGAGACCAGTTCCACGCCGGGCCAGTGGAGAACGACTGGAACTCGGACCTTCCCGAGGGTATGCTCGCGGCGCACCCGCCGGAGGTTCCCGCATGGTCCGTACGCTGCTCGCGCTCGTGCTGCTCGCGCCGCTGGCGCTTTCTGCCGCGGCCCCGGTCGCGCCGGCGGAACCGGTCGCGCTCTTCAACGGGAACAACCTAGACGGTTTCTCGAGCTGGCTGAAAGACACGAAACGTGAAGACCCGAAGAAAGTGTTCCGCGTCACCGACGGCCTCTTGCACGCGACCGGCGACGGCTTCGGCTACCTCGCCACCGCGAAGGAGTACAAGGACTACCGCGCGGTGCTGGAATTCAAATGGGGGAAGAAGACCGACGGCGGGAAGTACGTGCGCAACTCCGGGCTGCTGGTCCACGGCACCGGGCCGGACGGCGCCGCGGGCGGCACGTGGATGGCGAGCGTGGAAGTGCAGCTCGCGCAAGGGTGCGTGGGCGACCTGATCCCGATTCGCGGGACGGGCGCGGACGGAAAAGTGATCCCGGTGAGCTTCGCGAGCGACGTGAAACTCGGCCCGGACAAGCGCCCTCGGTGGGTCGAGGGGGGGGAGAAGGTGACGTTCACCGGGCGTCAGTTGTGGTGGCACAAGCACGACCCGGACTTCAAAGAACTGTTGGACACGAACGGCAAAGACGACGTGGAGAGCAAGTTGGGCGAGTGGACGAAGGTGGAAGTGGAGTGCGCCGGTTCGACCATCACGGTGTTCGTGAACGGGGTGAAGGTGAACCGCGCCTACGACGTGTTCCCGGCGTCCGGGAAGGTGCTGTTACAGGTGGAAGGCTTCGAGCTGTTCGTGCGCAGGTTCGAGTTGCAACCGCTGAAGAAGTGACCGCGCACGTTTCGCCTTGACGCGCGCCGCGGATCGCGTAAAAAAACAGCAGACGCGCGTTTAGCTCAGTTGGCTAGAGTACCACATTGACATTGTGGGGGTCACTGGTTCAAGTCCAGTAACGCGCACTGAACTGAAACGCCGCAACCATAGTGGGTTGCGGCGTTTTTCATTTCGCACCCGTGGGGCCGAAAATACGTCCGTACGCCCAATGTACTCCCAATCTCAGCCGAATAGCGCGTCGGCTTGTCCCGCGAGTTTCGCGTCGTCGTCCGGCAGCAGGTGGGCATAGACGCTCAGGGTGATGGCAATGTTGCAGTGACCGAGCCGACGCGACACGGCCTTGATCGAGTTGCCGGCCGTGATCAGCCCCGTCGCGTGCGTGTGCCGCAGGTCGTGGAACCGCAGCAACTCGGGAATCATGTCGGGTTGCGTCTGCGTCCGTTCGGCCCGTTCCCGCTCCGCGGTGTTGGCGCGGGCTACAATCGTCCGAAACGCCCGCAACACGTTCTTCCGATCGAGATAGCCCCTCGTCCGAGTGCAGAACACGGGCCCGGCGATCGGCGCGCCTTTGAGGGTCTGCTCGCGGTGAAGGCGGAGCGCGTCGCGGACGAACGCCGGTAGCGTCACGGCGCGGCTGGCCTTCGTCTTCGGCTCCTTGAGCGTGAACCTCCCATTCACCTGCGCGAGTGCCCGCCGGACCTCCATCACCCCGCGGTCGAAGTCGATGTCCGCCCACGTGAGACCGAGCAACTCACCCTGTCGCGCACCGGTGCCGAGGGCGGCCGCGAACAGCGCGTAGTTCTGGTTGGACCGCGCGGCCAGGAAACCGCTTCGCCTGCGGTTGCGTCATGAACGCCATTTCGCGCGCCTTCGGACGGTGCTTCTTGACGTCGGCGGCCGGGTTGTACGGGATGAGCCGCAACTCGACGGCCCGCTTGAGCGCGGTCGACAGCACACCGCCGGCGGATTTGCGGGTGTCGGCCCCAGCAGGCTTGCGGTCGGCGGTGCCGTCTCGCATGGTCGCGTAACACTGCTCCACGTGCATCGGTCGGAGTTTATGCAGTTTGAGGCCGCCGAGGATCGGCACGAGGTACAACTCGACCAACTGTTCGCTTCACCGGCTGCGCGACCGCGAACGGTTGCGCCAGCAGGGCGGACGCCAGAAAGGCGAGGTGCGGAAGCCTGAGCGCCCGCAGATCGAACTTGTGCATCGACACGTTTGCTCCTCCAGAGCGCGCGACTACTGAATGAGTTTCATCGGAACCTTGAGCCGCTTGCCGTCCCGGATGATGTGGACGGTCACCTGATCGCCGACGAGGTACTGGCGACGAACGAGACTCAGGAACTTCGACACCGTCAACTCGGGTTCGAGGTCGTCGACGCCCACGACGACATCGCCGGCCTTGAATCCCGCCTTGGCCGCGTGCGCACTCACCTCGTTCTGCTGGCGGAACGCGAGTTGGCCCGGCTTCAACCCGAGGGCCTTCTTCTCGTCCGCCGTCAGGTCGTCGCCGGACAGTTTGAGGGACGGAATGCGATGCCGCTGCGACGCCCGCCAAGTGATGTCCGTCTTTTTCCAGCCCTCGCTCAGTTCGAGTTTGGCGGTCATCGGCTTGCCGTCCCGCTCCCACGCCACGTCAATGCCGCCTTTCGCTGGAGCGCGGTCGAGGGCAAAAAGGGCGTCGCCGAACGAGTGGATCGGCACCCGGTTGAGGGAGCGGAGTTGGTCCCCGGATTTCAGACCGGCCTTGGCGGCCGGTGATTCCGGCGTCACCGTCTTGACCACGTTGCCGCGATCCACGTCGGGGATCAGGCCGACGTTGTCCGGGGGCGGGAACCGCCACACCTGCTCGCGGTCCCACCGACCGAGTCGGGCGAGGGTACTCTCCTGTTGCTCCTTCACGTTGTGACAGTGGACGCACCCTCGCTTCACGATGTTCATGTCGCGCGGGTACTGAGGCTTCTCGACCGTCCGCTCGGCGAACCGGGGAGCTTTTTTGGCGTGCTCGGCCAGCACCGACTCCATCGTGTGGCGGAAGCCGGCGAGCGACAGCCGGTTCTCCGCGTCCTTGGAATCCCGACCGCCGTACCGGCTGTAGACCTGGCCCTCGGGGCTGAGGAAGAACGTCATCATGGTCAGGTCGAAGTCGAACTCCAACTGGTGGATATCGACGTCGATCACGCGGCTCAGACGCACGCGGACGAACCGGTCGGCAAGATCCTTGAACTTCTCTAATCGGACAACCTGCCCGTAGAAGTCCTGACAGTCCGCTCAGGGGATGCACCGCAGGATCACGATGACGGGCTTGCCGGTCCGCTTCGCCTCCTTCATCGCGGCGGGCAGGTCTTCGGTCCACCCGAACCGCTCGGCGTCGTCGCGGAACTTCCCTTTCTGTGCCGAAGCGGTAGCCGGATACAGCCCGCTGAGGGCGAGCGCGATCAGTCCAACGGTCAGCGATCTCATTGCGGTCTTCTCCGAAGGTTGGGTTGGTGTTCTTGGTTCAAGTTCGGTCAACACACCGTGCGGTTACATGAGGATGTCTTTGACGACGGTGCCTCCCACGTCGGTCAGTCGCATCGCGCGGCCGGCGTGGCGGAACGTCAGTTTCTCGTGGTCGAGACCGAGCAGGTGCAGTATGGTGGCGTGCCAGTCGTGGATGTGGACCTTCCCGGCGACGGCCTCGTAGCCGTACTCGTCGGTCGAACCGTGCGAGACGCCGCCCTTCACGCCGCCGCCGGCCATCCACAGCGTGTAGCCCTTGTGGTTGTGGTCGCGGCCGTCGCCGTTGTCCGAGTGCGGCGTGCGGCCGAACTCGCCGCCCCAGATCACCAGCGTGTCCTTGAGCAGGTCGCGGCGCTTCAGGTCGGCGAGTAGGCCGGCGATGGGCTTGTCCGTGTTGCCGGCGTTCTTGGTCATGCCGTCGTTCAGGTTGTTGTGCTGGTCCCAAGTGCCGTGGCCGAGTTCGATGAAGCGCACCCCGGCTTCGGCGAATCGCCGGGCCAGCAGGCACTGCCGACCGAACCCGTCCGTGAGGTCCGAGCCGATGCCGTACAGGTCGAGCGTCTCCTTCGTCTCCTTCGACAGGTCCATCAGTTTCGGCACGGCGTCTTGCATGCGGAACGCCAACTCGAAGCTCTCGATGGCCCCGTCCACGAGCGGCGACGGGCCGTTGCGGTAGATCGCCTCGCCGTTCATCTGCTGAATCAGGTCGAGTTCGAGCCGTTGGAGGTTCGGCGAAAGCTGGTCGTTGCGGACATGGTTGACGCCGAGCGGGTTCGTCTCGCCCCGCCGCATCCGGTCCACCGGGCGGTTCCGGGCGCTGCTGTCGGCGATGTTGAACCGCGTGCCCTGAAACGCGGCGGGGAGGAACGCGCTGCCGTAGTTCTGTGCCCCGCCGACGCTCGTGGGCGGGTTGATCGAGATGAACCCCGGCAGGCTGTCGGACTCGGTGCCGAGGCCGTACAGGGTCCACGCCCCGAGCGACGGGCGGACGAATTGGAAGTTGCCGGTGTGCATCTGCACGAACGCCTGGGCATGGTTCGGCTGGTCGCAGTGCATCCCCCGCAGCAGGCACAGGTCGTCCGCGTGCTTCGACAACTCCGGGTACAGGTCGGAGATCCACAGCCCGCTCTTGCCGCGTTGTTGGAACGCCCACGGCGAGGTGAACAGTTTCGACCCGGCGTACTTCGACGCCTTGCCGTCGTCCTTCTTCAACTGCGGCTTGTAGTCGAAGGTGTCGATGTGCGACGGGCCGCCCCGCATGCACAGGAAGATCACCCGCTTCGCCTTCGCCGCCCAGTGCGGAGTACGGGGGGCCAGCAGGGATTTCTTCACCTCGGCGTGGAGCGTCGCCAGCCCGGAGAAGGCGAGGTAACCGAAACCGGCAGACGCCGCTTTCAGTGCCTCGCGGCGGGTCAGATTCAACATGGGTGGTGTCTCCGTGGGCGGTCAGTTGAGGATGCGGAACTCGGCCGAGCAAAGCAGCGCGTGGCAGTACGCTTGCAGGCTGCGGCGGTCGATGTCGGCGAGTTTCTCGGAGGTCGCAGCCTTCTTGAAGCTCGCCATGAAGTCGTTCGCGGTGGCTCGCTGTTTGTCGGTCGGCGGGCGACCGTAGGCCAACAGGTGGGCGGTCGCGATCGGGTCGTTGCCCTTCGCCTCTTGAACGCGCCGGGCCAACCCTTCGGCCTGACGGCGAACGAACGGGCTGTTCATCAGGTACAGCCCTTGCAGCGGGCTGGTGGTCGTCTCCCGCACGCCCATCACCAAGCTGGCGTCGGGGGCGTCGAACAGGTCGAGCATTTCCGGCAGCACGTTTCGAACGCGCGGCAGATAGACCGACCGGCAGTCCGCCTCGATCTTGCGAATCTCAGGCTCGAACACCGAGCGCCCGATGGTCCCTTCCCCGACACTGACGAGGAACGTCCCGAGCGGGCGCTTCTCGTCGAGGCGACCGGACACGACCAGCATCGAGTCGCGGATCGCTTCCGCCGTCAACCGTCGGGGCTTCATGCGCCACAGGAAGCGGTTGTCCGGGTCGGTGGCGAAGTTGGCCTCGTCGTGGTCGCCGGCGAGTTGCCACGCCCGCGTCAGCACTATCTCGCGGATGAGAGCCTTGACGGACCACTTGTGTTCCACGAACCGCAGTGCGAGGTGGTCGAGGAGTTCGGGGTGCGAGGGCTGCTCCCCGGTCACGCCGAAGTCATCGACGCTGCGGACCAGGCCGCTCCCGAAGAGGTGGTGCCAGACACGGTTCGCCATCACCCGTGCAGTGAGCGGGTTCTCGGGGCTGGCCATCCACTTTGCCAGTTCGAGCCGCCCGCTCCCCTTCGTGGTGGGGAGAGTGTGTTTGCCGGGTTTGGCGACGACCTGCACGAAGCCCCGAGGCACCTTCGGCCCGAACTTGTCCGGCTCACCGCGCACGTTCAGCCACGTCTCGACCGGCAACTCGCGGTCTTGCACGCCCATTGCGAAGACGCGCGGGTTCCCCTTCTCGTCGTACTGCTGGTAGGCGAACTGCGTGCGGTCCCGGTCGGTGCGGGAACGGAGCCACACGCTCTGGGCGATTCGTTCGCCCGCCCGCCGCCTGCGGAAGATGTCGTCCACTAGCGCCGCCGCCTTGTCGCGTTCGTCTTTCAGCTTCGCCAGTTGCTCCTTCGTGATCGGCTTGCCGACCACGGGCAGTCCCATCCCCGTCAGGTCGATGAGCGGGTTCGCCTGCCGGGCCTGGGACTTCAACAGCCCGAAGTGCGTCTCGGTGCTGCGGAAGATGCCGGCTATCGCGTAGTAATCGGTCTGCGGGATGGGGTCGAACTTGTGATCGTGGCACCGAGCACACGCCACGGTGGTGCCGAGGAACACGCGGGTGGTCGCGTCGATCTGCTCGTCCACCATGTCGGCGAAGAACCGTCGGCCTTCCTCCTCGTTGACCAGCTTCACGCCGGTGGCAAGGAACCCGGTGGCAACAACGTTCGTGGCGAATTCCTTCGGGTTCGCAGCGGGGAGCAGGTCGCCGGCCAGTTGTTCGAGGATGAAGCGGTCGTAGGGCGTGTCGGCGTTGAACGAGTCGAGGACGTAATCCCGGTAGCGCCACGCATGGGGCGTGACGTTGTTGACGTCCCCGCCGGTCGATTCGCCGAACCGGGCCACGTCCATCCAGTGCCGACCCCAGTGTTCGCCGAACCGCGACGAGGCGAGCAGTTCGTCCGCGAGTGTGCTCACGACCTCCTGCTTTGCCTTCGGGGTCGTGGCGGCAGCAAGTCGAGCGGACCAGAGCTCGACGGCTTCCGGCGTCGGCGGCAGGCCGACGAGCGTCAGGTGTAAGCGGCGGACCAGCGTGCGGGCGTCGGCGTCCTTCACCGGCTTGAGTTTGTTCTGCTCCAATCCCGCGAGGACGAAGCGGTCGATGTCGGTGAGCGACCAGTTGGCATCTCGAACCGCCGGGAGGCCGGGCTTGGTGGGCGCGCGGTACGCCCAGTAGTCCCGCCCTTTGACGATGTCGATCTTGGCTTGAACCGGCACCCCGGACTTGGCCCCGCGCGGGTCGGGAGCGCCCATCTCGATCCACTTCTTGAAGTCGGCGATCACCGAATCGGGCAGTTTCCCGTCCGGCGGCATCTGCATCGACTTGTCGTGGTAGGCGACGGCCTTGTACAGCAGGCTCTTCTCGACCGACTTCGGCACTACGGCGGCCCCACTGTCGCCGCCTTTCAGCAGCGTTGCACGGGTATCGACCTTCAACCCGCCCTTCGCCTTCTTGGACTCGTCCGAGTGGCAACTGTAGCAGTGCTTCACCAGCACCGGGCGAATCTTCGCCTCGAAGAAGGCGTCACCAGCCGGTTGGGCCAACGCCGGCGACAGGAACGCGAGCAATCCGCAGCAGGCAATCAGGAATCGCATGGTGTCCTCCGCGAGCGGGCCTATTTCTTCGGGGCGGGTTTGGGCGGCACGGCGACGACGGTGTTGCCGTCCTCGTCGTCAAACACGATGTTCAACTCGATCACCTGCTTCCCGTCCGTCACGATGCGGGCCATTGCCCCCGGTTCGAGTTTGCGAAGGGCGCTGTTCTTCAGCCCGCCGCCGACCGGCGTACCGACGTGGAACGCCCCGGTGCGGCGGGTGTGGTGGGCCGTCGTCACTTGAACGTCCGATGCCACGGGGAGCGTCACCGCCCCGGCCCCGCCTTTCGCGCCGCCCTTTCCTTTCCCTTTCCCCTTCGCCCCGTCTTCGGTGTTGCGTTTGACGAACGTGATGGTGCCGTTCTCGATCTTCTGGATGGTGACGATGGACTCGTCGGCCGAACCCGATGACGCGAGAACCGCAACCAGCGCGGCGGAGAAGCCGAACGCCGCGATCCCGAACCGACCCATGAGTTGTCCTCCGGTTATTTGCTCGCCCGCACGCAATACAAGTGGGTGTTGGACCGCAGGAACAGTCGCCCGT
Organism: Gemmata sp.; assembly: GCA_022843445.1. Taxonomy (GTDB): domain Bacteria; phylum Planctomycetota; class Planctomycetia; order Gemmatales; family Gemmataceae; genus Gemmata. The sequence goes on along the minus strand of JALHNS010000014.1, from coordinate 31,645 downwards.
TGCTGATCGCCGGCGTGCCGTTGAAGTCGGTCTTGTCCGAGGCGAACGAGTTCCGGGCGATTTGTTCGTACTCGCTCCCGCAGGCAATCACATACGCCCCGGCCGTGCGGCTGAGGGCGTAGAGCTTGCCGTTCGCTTCCACCATCGAACCGTAGGTGCTGCGGTTACCGCCGCCACCGCCGCCGAGTGGCCGTTCCTTGTACACCTGCTTGCCGGTCGCGGCATCGACACAGAAGGCGAAACCCGAGTCGTTCAGGCAGTACAGTTTGCCCCCGACCAGCACCGGCGTCGGCACGGGCGAATACTCGTTGCTCTTCCAGACGACGTGCGATTTCGTCACGTCGCCCCGACCGCCGCCGCGCACCGCCGCGACCGCACCGCTCCCCTTGCCGCGGCCCCCGGCGACGAACGCCACGTCCTTCTCGGCGATCACACCGGGGATCGGGAATTCGCCGATGCCGACTTTCGCCCACCAGAGCTTCTTCCCGGTGGCTGGGTCGAACCCCCACACCTCATCCGGCACCGTGACGAGCAGTTCGGGCTTACCTTCTTTGGTCTGCACCACGACCGGCGTACACCATGTGTTCTTCACCCCGTCCGCTTTCCACACTTCTTTGCCGGTCTTCGCGTTCAACGCCCGGAGTGTGCCGCTCTCGGCGCTGGCATTCACGATGACAAGATCGCCGTGAATAATGGGGCTGGCCCCGGTTCCCCAACCGCTCGTGGCCGACCCCGTTCCCACGCTTGTCTGCCAGAGTTGTTTGCCGTCGAGGTCGAACGCCACGACGCCGGTCTTGCCGAAGAAGCAGTACACGCGCTCGCCGTCGCTGGCCGGCGTGTGGCTGGCGTACCCGTGCTGAGCGAGGAACCCCCGGAAGCTGTCCTCCGGCAGCACCGCGGCGACGGACTTCGACCACAGGTCCTTGCCGCTCTCGGCGTCCACGCAGACGAGGTGCCGGCGCAGGTTCTTCTGGTCGTCGGAAGAACCGCCCGCGCCGTAGCCCGAGTAGCAAGTCACGAACACTTGCTTGCCCACGACGATGGGGCTGGACGAACCGGGGCCGGGCAGTTTGGCCTTCCAGCCGAGGTTCTCCGTGTCGCTCCATTTGGTCGGCAGCGTCGTGTCCGGGCTGCGACCGGACAGGCTCGGACCACGAAACTGCGGCCAATCCTCCCCGCGCGCGGTTGAACCCGACGCGGCGAAGAGACAGCCGACCAGTAAACAGACGGACCCGATCCGCATGATGCGTTCCTCCGGTCACGGCCGGTGTTGTTCAGGGCTTTTTGCCGGTGACGAGCCACCGGTGGTTGCCGCCGCCGAGCCGGGTGCCGAGGATCGTGCGGCGGCGCCCCGGCCGGGAGTCCCGGTCGAGAACCTCGAACGGCGGGGTCAGGTTGCCTTCGAGCCGGTACAGCGATTCGTCGATCGGGCGTGTGTCGGTCAGTGCGAAGGTGAGCGACTCCTGCTCGCCGCCCGGGCCCGCCCGGTTCACGGTGAACTTCTGGATCACCTTCGTCGCGGCATCCAGTTCCAGCTCGGTCGATTCGAGCCACTGGCGGTGGAACCCGGTGCGGAACTGCCCGCGAACGATCACGGTCTTGCGGTTCGGGTCGCCGGGGCGCTGGTTCAGGTCCGCACCCGTCAGCATGTCGTTCAGCACCGATTTCGGTTGCAGGCCGTAGCGGTCGCAGAGCCGTTGCAGGGCCGGGCCGATTTCGTCCGGGTTGATCTTCAAGCCGCGCTGCGGGGTGGCGACGACCCACACCGACCCGTCGAGGTCGCGGCCCCACGACCACCTGTCGTTGTCCTGATCGACCTCGACGCGGAAACGGTCGCCGTGCGTCCAGACCCGCATGCGCCGCGTGCTCAGGGTGTCATCCGGGTCGTCCGTCGCGCGCCGCACCTCGACGACGTATCCGCGCTCCACGGGGAGGAGGAGCGCTTGCTCGGCATCGCGGAGGGTCTGATCGGCTCGCACTTGCTGTGGGGGTGCGAGGAAAACGACGATCAGGACGGCGGCAGCCACGGCCATTCCGCCTACTGCGAACGACGCCCAGCGGCGACGAACTGTTGGCAGATTCTGGGCGCGAGGACGCTCGACGGGCTGTTCATCAAACCCCACGAACTCGTGTTCCGGCAGCGCCGCACCCGCAGCGATGGCCGAATCGAGATTGACGTACTCCAAGTACACCCGCCGGAGTGCCGAATCGGTTCGCAATGCCTCTTCGAGTGGCTTCAACTCCTCGGCCGGGAGCGTCCCTTCGATGTAGCGGGCGATCCGCTCCAGCCAGATCGCGTGTTGCGGGTCGGTCATTTCGCACCTTCCAGAGCGATTCCCCGGCGCACGCAGTCGAGCAGTTGCAGCCGAACGCGGTGCAGCCACTGGTAGAAGCCTCCGACCGTTCGGCGGCTGCGCTCGGCGACGTCCTGAATGCGCGCGCCCGGTTCGTAGGCGGCAAGCAGGAGCGCCCTTTGGTCGGCAGGGAGCTTTTCCAAACACGCCTCCAACCCAACCCGGTGGGAGTCGAGGACCGGTTCGAGTGCCGTGGCGTCCTGTGCGAGTTGTTCGAGAACGTCTTCCGCAAGCACGAGGCGATCTCGCCGCTTATCGCGGAGCCACGAAAAGGCTTCGTACTTTGCCACCCCGAACGCCCAGCGGCGAAAGTCGTCGGGGTCGGGCACGTTCTCGAACTTCTTCCACAGGACGAGGGCCACTTCCTGCATGACGTCCGGCACGTCGGTACGCGCGGGGACCAGACGCCGCACGAACGCCCGGATCGCGGGTTCGTGGGCCGAGTAGTGCCTCAAGAACTGCTCGTGCCGTGACGCCGGCTCCTCGTTCATCATTCACCCCCACCCATACACTCCGCACGCCGACACGTTTTTACGCCCCTCGTTCTGTGGGCCGGGCAAGAACGCGAGAACGCCCGGCTCGCGCCGGGCGTTCAGCGGCGGATGCGGTTTACGTCACTCGTTCGCCTTACCTTTACCCTTGCCCTTGCCCATCCCGGTGATCTTGACCTCGGTCAGCACGCCGTCCTTCGCCTCGAACGTCAGCTTCTCGCCGACTTTCAGCGCCTTCTCGAAGTCGGCGTAGGTGCCCTCTTTGGCCTGCCCCTTGCCGCCCTTCGCCTTCCCGCCGGCGACGGTCACTTTCACCGTGTCGGTGAACTTGTACTCGTTGTCCTTGTCCCCTTCCTTGATCGTGACGGTTTTCTTATCCAGATCGACCTTGCTGATCGTCCCCTCGGCCGCGACCACCAGTCCGGCCATGAGGAACATTACGCCCACCGGCCCGGGCCACTTTCTCATCGGATTGCCCTCCCAAGCGGTTGTTGAAGCGGGTAACAGTTTGCCCCGCAGATACACTCCGCGAGTCGACTCGCTTTTACGCTGACGGTAGCGCTCTCCAACTGCCGGGTCGGCGGTGGGCGCATCTCGTGTGCGGGGGCGCCAATCTCGTAATCTGCAGAGAGCGGCATTCGTGAGAAGACGCCGTTGTCGCTGGCGAATTGAAGTGTGCAGAGGGACGCTATGGGCGACGCGACCGCACGGGCCGAGACGAGCACGCAGCCGGAGGACCTGTTCGCCGGGCTGTTCGCCGAGGTCTTCGGCCTCGAGCAGGGGCGGCGCCTCGTGCCGCAGCACCCGGTCGCCGACATCGAGGGCACCACCCGGTACATCGACTTCGCCCTGCGGACCGTGGCCGAGCGGATCGCCATCGAGATCGACGGCCTCACCTGGCACGTCCCCGACCCCGCCCGCGTCCGCGACTACGAGGACGCCCTCCTGCGGCAGAACAGTTTGATCCACACTCGGGTGGCGGGTGGCCGCGCTCCTCGCCGACAGCCCTGCCGGCAACGCGACCTTCGACAACGTCGGGCAACCGTTCCTCAACGAGTCCTCGTTGAAGGGCCGGGAGACGCTCGGGTCGGACTCCGTCCGGCCGAGTGCGCGACACCGTTGAGCGGTCGGTATCGCCCCGTCGCGCTCCCACTCACCCTCGTTTTCGTGTGGTGCTGCCGTCGGGAGCCGTTACACTCGGCCGCATGTCCGACGTGACCCGCCTCCTCGAAGCCGCGCAAGCCGGCGACCGCCGGGCCGCCGCCGACCTCCTGCCGCTCGTGTACGACGAGTTGCGGGCGCTCGCCGCCGCACGGATGAATGCGGAAGCCCCGGGGCACACCCTCGACGCCACCGCACTCGTTCACGAGGCGTACCTGCGGCTCGTCGGCGGTCAGCAGTTCGACGGGCGCGGGCACTTCTTCGCGGCGGCGGCGGAAGCGATGCGGCGCATTCTGGTGAACCACGCACGCGACCGGAACCGGCAGAAGCGGGGCGGCGGGCGGGTGCGGGTCGAGCTGCTCGACCAGATCGGATTCCTCGCCGAAGACCCCGACCTCGTCTTGTCGCTGGACGAACTACTCACCCACCTCGGATCGGAAGATGCCGCCGCGGCGGAACTCGCGCAGTTGCACCTGTTCGGCGGGATCTCGGTCGAGGATGCGGGTGAGGCGCTGGGGGTGTCGCGAGCGGTTGCGTATCGGAACTGGAAGTACGCGCGGGCCTGGCTCCGCGAAGCTCTGGGCAAATAATCCATAATCCGCGAGATACTTCTCCCCCGGACGGGGCATTGAGGGCAGATCCCGTCCCCGGAGCTGAACCATGGCCGTCGATGCCGCACGCGCGAAATCCCTGTTCCTCGCCGCGTCGGACCTGCCCGATGCGGCGGACCGTGCCGCTTACCTAGACCGCGAGTGCGGCGGCGACGCCGAACTCCGTGCCCGCGTCGAGGCGCTGCTGCGGGCCGACGAGGCATCACCGCTGCCCCCGGCAGGCGCCCCCGGCGCGAGCGGGACGGTCGATCTCCCCGGCGTTGACTCCGCCACCGGGACGGTGGCCCGTCCCCCGTCGTCCTCGGCCACCGGGAACTTCGGCCCGGACCGGGACATCGGCACCTTCGCCAGCACTCCGGCCCGCCGGGAACACGCCACCACATTGGGGACGGTGATCGCCGGTCGGTACGCGCTCGTCGAGGTGATCGGCGAAGGTGGCATGGGCAGCGTGTACCTCGCCAGTCAGTCGGAGCCGGTGAAGCGGCAGGTGGCGCTGAAACTCATCAAGGCGGGGATGGACTCGAAGGCGGTGCTGGCCCGGTTCGACGCCGAGCGCCAGGCACTGGCTCTGATGGATCACCCGAACATCGCCCGCATCTACGACGGCGGCGTCACCCCGGCCGGCCAGCCGTTCTTCGTCATGGAACTGGTCAAGGGGGTGCCGCTCACCGAGTACTGCGACGCGCACCGGCTGTCGGTGGATGCCCGGCTGCAACTGTTCGTGCAAGTCTGCAACGCTGTTCAGCACGCGCACCAGAAGGGGATCATCCACCGCGACCTCAAGCCCGGCAACGTGCTCGTCACCGAAGTCGATGGCCGGCCGACGCCCAAGGTGATCGACTTCGGAGTGGCCAAGGCGACCGAACTCAAACTGACGGACCTGAGCTTCTCGGACACCGGGGCGATCGTCGGCACCCCGGCGTACATGTCCCCGGAGCAGGCCGACCCGAGTTCGATGGATATCGACACCCGGTCCGATGTCTACGCGCTAGGCGTGCTGCTGTACGAACTGCTGACCGGTTCGCCACCGATCGACAGGTCACAGTTCAAGCGGGGCGCGTTGCTGGAGATGCTGCGGATGGTGCGGGAGGTCGAGCCGCCGAAGCCGAGTACGAAGTTGAGCACGGCGGACGCCCTGCCGAACATCGCCGCCAACCGGCACGTCGACCCGGCTCAGTTGGTGCGAGCGTTGCGGGGCGACTTGGACTGGATCGTGATGAAGGCGCTGGAGAAGGACCGGACCCGGCGGTACGAGACCGCGACCGGGTTCGCGGCCGACGTGCTGCGTCACCTGTCGCACGAGCCGGTGCTGGCCGCCCCGCCGGGCCGGGGCTACCGGCTGAGGAAGTTCGTGCGGAAAAACCGGGGCCCGGTGATTGCCACCGGCTTGGTGTTCGCCGTTCTTATCGCGGGGATCACCGGCACGGCGGTGGGGCTGCTGCGCGCCATCGACGCGGAGAAACAGGCCAAACAGGACCGCGACGAAGCGATCACCGCTAAAGAAGCGGAGTCGGCAGCCCTCGCGGAGGTCACCAAAGCGCGAAACGAAGAAGCCAGCGCACTCGCGAAGGCAACAACGGCAAAGAACGAGGAAACGAAAGCCCGACAGGACGCAGAGAAAGCCGCACGGGATGCTCGCGACAGTTTCAACGGCTTCAGCGACACGGTCACCTTGAGTCTGTACTTGCCGTTCATGCGTGATCCAACTCCGACCGAGAAGGCGTACCTTGATCGACTCGCTCGGTACTACACAGAGGCAGCCCAAGTGCCGGGTGAGACCCCCGAGGCGTGGACAGTTCGCGGTCAGGCCCGCTACTACCTTGCGTTACTCGCAACATTGCAAAACGACGAAGCCGGGCTCGTGGCGAATCTCGGTCCCGCCGAGGAACTCCTCGGCCAGGCGGCAAACGCCTCACCAAACGATGCCATCGTCCACCGGTATCTGGGACTGACACGTAGCATCCGGATTGGCAAAGAGACGACCGACCGCTTTCGTGAGAAGCTCTCCAAGAACACCGCGGGAAAACCGCCCCCGTCAGCGCCACTGCGTTACATCCTCACTCCGATTCCCATCGAGGGTATCCAAAACATTTACGAGATCTGGCGCGATCTCGCCCGGCGCTTCCCCGAGGACCCGGTCACCCGCTCCCGCGCGGCGGAGAGCGCCGGTCAATACGCCCAGACACTCTTCGGATCCACGCCCCAGCCGAGCACGACGAACCTCCCGCTGCACGCGACGCTCGAACTCTGCCTCCAAGCGAGGGACGAGGAAGTCAAGCACCGCCGATGGATCGCTGCACGGGAGTCCGGGCTCGTCGAGAACTGGGCAAAACTCAGGCAGGCACTCAACTCGGGAGCCGAGGCCGGTATCAAGCTATGGCTGTGCAAACCGGGCGAAGTCCCGATCGCGCGAAGGGTCCTCGACTACAAGCGCGAGTCGTATCGCGTGCTGTACAAGAACGTGTCCGCGGGGAGGGACGCGCAACTGACCGAGTTCGACTCCTACGAAGGTGTGGCCGCCCTCAATAACTCGCTCTTGAACCCGGACAAGTGGCCGGACGCCTCTGTGGAAAGGGCCACGTTCTGGAGCGGACTGCTGGAGGAGTTCCCGAAAAGCCGGGCACTGGCAACGCAGGTGTTCCATGCGAAGTTGCCGCTGGCGGAGAGGCTGATCGCCTTGGGGAAGTACGCCGACGCGCAGGTGGCCTGGCGTGACGCCGTCCGCGTCGCAAAGGACCACGACACGATGATCACCAAGGGGCCGCCGACCCTCCAGCGCGACGCGGACGGCCGATTGCGGCCGGTCGAGGGGAAACTCAACCCCGCCAAAGGCATGGAGTTCTTGCAGGGGCTTTTCCCGATTATCGAGAAGTGCTTGACTGCGAAGCAGTACGACACGGCCCGGCTTGCCGCTTCGGATCTCGTGAACGAGATGGAAGCCCTCGCGGCACTTGCGAAGGAACCGGGCATCATCCTATCGCAGCAGATGACCCGGGCTTACGATCTCCTCGGTCGGTCCTACATCGAGGACGGCCGGATCGACGAGTTCATCGCGGTCGAACGGCGCCGGATCGCTGCCATCACCGCCAATGCGAGTCGGGTGCCGCACGTCCCGTTTCAGCGCGTCATGTTCGTCGCCGGCGCGCACGAGCGACTGGGGATGAATCTGCTGAAGCACGACCGACCGGCCGAGGCCGTTGTCGCGTTTCGCGATACTCTCGACGTGTTTCGCAAAGAATTCGACATATGGGCGAAACTTGGCGGTGCGATCGACCCGAATACCGCCAGGTTGGGCGCGGACACCGCCTGGCGGGTGAGCTTCGAACTCCGCAAGCGCGATCTCCCCGAGTGGCGGGAATTCCTCCGATCCGCCTTCGAGCTCGACACGACGACGAAAGGCTGGAAGGCGCGAACGCCGCCGTGGGAACTGCCCCGGTACTACGGTCACGTCAGCGCCACAAGCGGCGATTACGCAGAAGCGTTACGCGCGTACCGCGAAGGGATGACCCGCGACTGGCCGCTGGGCAGCAACCCCGATGTGAAGGACACGCCCGAGGTCCGCGCGGCGAAACGGCGCGAGCAACCGCTCGACCAGTGGGCGGGCATCGTGTTGGCTCTCGACGGCAAGCCGACCGACGCAATCAAAGAGATTCCTGCCCCCGGTACGACCTCCGAACTCGCCGATTACGTTCGGGCTGCGCTACCGGCCTTGGCCGGCAAGCCCGAGGACAGCAAACGGCTGTTTGCGGAACTCCTCGTGCGCGACGGCCGCGGGAATAACCCGTTCGCGGTACGCGAACTGGCCCGCATGGCCGCCGCGGTTGGGCCGGAATCCGGAATCGATGCCGCGGAACTCGTCCGCCTCGCCGAGTCCGGCAAGACAGCCGACGACTTCGCTTGGGGGCACCACTTCGTCGCGCTGGCACACCTGCGCGCCGAGAACTTCGACAGGGCCGCGATGGCGGTTACGGAGTCGCGCGAGATCAATCCAAGGTGGCAGCCGGCCCTCAACAACCTCGTGCTTGCACTAATCGCGCAGAAACGGGGTAGACTCGATATCGCGCGCGTCCATCTCACGACCGCGTCCGCGACCCCTGTGCCGTTCGGAGCACTGCCAATTGATGTGGTCGAGTACCGTCTGCTACTGACGGAAGCACGGCGGTTGATCCCCCACGAAATCGCCCCGCCGCCGCGCGAGAAATAGTGACGGCAGAGCATCCGCGTAAGGGAGGAACTACCCCACGGGCGGTCCGGTCATGCCTCGATTAGAGCCTGCCCGCGCGGCCCGGTCGTCAGGAACCCGCCGACGACCTGCGGGGCCGAGCAGTCTACCAAGTCCCAGTTGTTGATGAACCGCGTGTTGCCAAGGTACAGGTCGTAAGCTCGCTTCCGGTGATCGCCATCGCACTTCTCCACTTGGAGCACCAAGATCAACAGTGCCAAGTGCCGTTCCTCGTGGACCGGCGAGTTCAGGAGCGCCCGGACCTCGTCTAGCGGCAGTGCCCGGAACGCACAAGAAATCGTGCGGAGAGTCGGCACCTTGATCCCGATGAAGGTGTCGCCCTCGCCGTACTGCACCGGCCCGTCTTGAAGAACCGGGGCACCGCCGTCGCCGCTGCGGGCGTGCGAGGGACTTCAGCTTGGTCCGGGCGTCCTCGGCGGTCATGTCAGTTTCCCTCGCACGCCCGCAGCATCATCGCCAACGGCTCCGGGTCGGCCAGCCGGTGATCCGTGCCGACCTCGATCAGCGTTGCCCCACTGTTCCTCGCCAACTCCTCGCTGTCGGCAAACGGGATCACGTCGTCGGCTCGGCTGTGCAGGATCACCGTGCCCGGCTTGACCGTCCTGACCGTTCCCCAATTCATCCACGCCGGGCAGAGCAGCACGAGCTTCGTCCCGCCGCTGTCGATGTTCATGGCGACGGCCCCGCCCCGGCTGGAACCGACAACGACCTTGGGCCGGTGCTGGTCGAACTCGGCCTGGGCGATGCGTATCGCTTCGGCGAAGTCGTCGTCCGGCAGCTTCGGGTTGATGACGGTGTGGCCGTGCGTGACGAGGTACGTCGGCTTGACGCCGCGAGGGACCGACTGCCAGCCGTGGAGGAAGAGGATATTCATGGGTCAGAGCCTCGATCCGTTACTGCTCGTATCCGAACTTCCGCTGAAAATCCTTCCGCCACTCGACCCCGGCTTCGCCCTTGATGCCCTTGGGCAACAATCCGTCCCGCACGACGTTGAACACGAAGAAGCCGTTACCTAGGAAGACGACCTCATTTCTTGTACCGATACACCCACATCACGCCGTCGTCCTTGCTGTCACTGGCGACGTGGCAGCAGTAGGCGTTTAATTCCCGGTCGTAAAAGGTGTTGGCGGCGTACTGGAACTTGGGACCGTTGGCCGGGAACGGGATCGGCTCGGCCCACGAATTGGCCTTCGGGTCGTACACGAAAATGCCGGTCGACGGTCCCCGGAAGTGGATCGCCACCACGGCGTCGAGTCGGGCATCGTACTCGTAGAACGCAGCGTTCGTATTCGCCGGCGGCGGGGCGGTTCCCGTGGGTTTCAGGTGGCTCCAGGAATTGCTCCCGATGTCATACGCCATGAGCCCTTCCCCCTTGGAGCCGTCGCCGTCGTTGCGATAGAAGCGGTTCCGCTTGGAGTCGTAGCAACCGCAGGCGTCGTACCCCTTCGGACTTGGTCCTTTCGGCTTGAGGTCGGTCCACTCGTCCTTCGCCGGGTCGAAGACCGCCACGGTGTCGGAACCCACGGCGAAGAACTGCTTCGCGGACGGGAGGTAGTGGAACTGCGGAAACCCTCCGGCGTTGATGGCCGTCGAGTTGGTCGCCGGGGAGCGTTCGAACCGGCCCGACGCCACGTCGTAAAACCACGGGGAGAAGACCCGCTTCTTCTTGTCCTTCAGTTGCCCTTCGAGCACCTTCAGCCCCTCGTCCATCTCCTTCTCGCCGCCCAAAAAGTACCGGGGAATCGGCCCACCTGCCGTACCGTTCCAACTCAGGAAGGCGAACTTCCTTCGGTCGGAATCGTAGGTGAGATAGCCCCAAGCATGAACCAGCGTGTGGACCGGGATGGGCTGTTTGTCCTTGTCGATCAACTGCCCGTACTCATCGAGGAGTAGTTCCTTGTCCTTGACCCGCTGCGTGAACGTCTTCGTGTTCGTTCCGGGGTGGAGACACGTCCAAGCGTGGGCGTTGATGTCGTAGAACCACAGGTCGTCCATGACGTGGCCGTCCGGCTTGACGTAGGCGTGGACCCCCTCGCCGAAGAGGAACGCTCCCCCCTTGTCTGGTGCGAGGATCAGGGCTTTGGCGCCCCACGAACTGCCCCGCGCCTTGCCCCACTTCGGGTCGGCGGCGGGCGCACCGAGTTTCAGCCACTCGTTGTCGCCCAGCGCCTTGATCTTCTCGACGTGCGCCCCCGGTTTGCTGGGCAGTTCGGCGAGCGGCCCCTTCTTGTCCCGGGCGAACAGAGTCGGCGACGTACTGGCAACCGCCGTGAAAGACACGCAGATCGCAGCGATCCCGTACACGTTCTTCATGTCCGTGCTCCTCGACGAAGTGACGTGCTCGAAGCGGTTCGGAAGAAGGCGTGCATGTTGCGGTTCCTCGTCACGATGCGGTCGCACGAGGGGGCAGTGCGCCAGTTCGGGCACCGGGCAGTTCGAGGCAGGTTGGTAGACTATACCGCGAACCCGCTCCGTTCGCACCCGGTAACCGACCTGCTCCCTCTTCAAGGTAAGTCACGGTAGCCGCTTACTTCTTGTCGCCCGACTTCAACGTGTTGCCCTCGACCGCCCCGGACGGACCCTGGACGTCGATCACCTTCGCCTTCGGGTCGTCGGACGTCGCCGTGTTTCCGGTCACGCGGGCCGGTTTCCGGCCGTCCCTGACGACGATCGCGGTGCCTTGGAAGTTGTGGATCGTGTTGTCGGTGACGACGACCGCGGCCTTGGTCGCGGACACGGCCGTCCGGTAGCCGTCGAAGGTGTTGTCGGACACGGTCGCGGACGAACCCTCCCAGATCCAGACGGCGGTCCCCTGACCCTTGCCGCCCCCGGTGAAGGTGCTCCCGCTGATCGTGGCCTTGCCTTGAACCAGAACGGCCGCGACGCCACCGCCGGTGATTCGGTTGTTGGTGATGGTGGCCGACGAACCGTCCTTCACGGCGACGAGTGGCGGCTGTCCGCCCGTGCGGGACAACTCGTTGTCTGCGATCGTCGCCTTCGAGCCCTCCGTGATCCCGATGGCGACCAGTTTGTTCCCGAGGCAGGTGTTCTTCTGAATCACGGCCTCGGCCTTACCTTGGAGCCCGATCCCGGACGCCTCGTTGTCCTTGCACTCGTTGCCGACGATGAGTGGCTTGGCACCGTCCCGGCAGCCAATCCCCGCGAGCTTGTTCTTGCGGCAGAGGTTCTTGCGGATGATCGGGCTGGCCCCGTCGCTGCACCCGATCCCGGCCATCTCGTTCTCGTCGCACGTGTTGCCCTCGACGACCGGGGCCGTGCCCTCCATCCGAATGCCGATCCCGGCCCGGCGGTTCTGTACGCACGTGTTGCCCCGCAGAACGGGCTTCGCACCTTCCCGACACCCGATCCCCGCCCGGACGTTTCCCGTACACACGTTGTCGGTGACGACCGGGTCCGCCTTCCGGCACCCGATCCCGGCCCGCAGGTTCTCCCGGCAGGTGTTGCCCCGGACGATCGGCTCGGCCCCTTCGGCAATTCCGATCCCGCCGCCCATGTTGCGGGACACGACGTTGTCGGCGATGAGCGGTGCGGTCCGGGTCTTCGCGGCCCCGAGAACGCCGATCCCGACGTCCCCGTTGTGGTGGACGACGCAGTTGGTGACGGTACAGGTCACGCCCCGGATGCCGATCGCCGGGATCGTGCCCTCGGCTCGGACCGCCCCCTCCTCGTCGCCGAGTTCCTCGCCCTTCGAGTCGAAGTGTTTCTTCCACGTCGCCTCGTCGTACACCCCGACGTTGGTGACCGTGAAGCCGTCGAGTGTGCTGCCCGCGGCCATCTCCACGCCGGACTGCTTGCCCTCCTTGCCGCCGCCGTCGATGACCGTCGCCTCGGCTCGTTTCAGGCCGTCCGTTCCCTTGGCATCGTCACCGCGGCTCCGCAGAGCGACGCCGGCTTTGAGGCGGACGCGTTCGGGGTACTTGCCCGGTGCAACCGTGACGGTGTCGCCGGGTTGCGGGGTGTCGATCGCCGCTTGGACGGTCTTGTGGTCTTCCGGGACGCGGATGGTCGCGGCGACGAGGGGCGGTTGAGCCAGAGTGGCCGCGAGGAGAGCGAGAGCGGCACGGTATAACATGAGAGCGTATTCCTTGGAGTTGCGAACCGGCGGGACGGTCGGCGGGTTGTCCCGACTATACCGCGATCTCCCTCGCCACGCATCCGGTGATCGCATGACCTCTCGACAACCGCTCGTCTTGGGGACGCACCACGTCGCGATCATCTGCTCGGACTACGAGCGCTCGAAGCGGTTCTACACGGAGGTGCTGGGGCTGGAGGTGATCTCCGAGGTGTATCGGGCCGCACGCGACTCGTACAAACTCGACCTCAAGTTGCCGGACGGCACACAGGTCGAGTTGTTCAGCTTCCCGAACCCACCGCCGCGACCGAGTTACCCGGAGGCGTGCGGGCTGCGGCACCTAGCGTTCGCGGTCGCCGACCTCGGCGCGGCGGTGGCGCACCTTCAGACGCACGGGGTCGCGGTCGAGCCGGTGCGGGTGGACGAATACACCGGCAAGCAGTTCACCTTCTTCGCCGACCCGGACGGATTGCCGCTCGAACTGTACGAGCGATAACAGTCACGCGTTCGGGTCCGGGTTCCACCAGCACGGCCCCTTGTCCCTCCTCGCGTCCGCGGCCCGGTGACGGACGTCGTCCATCTGACCGGCCGTGAGGGGCCGGAACGAGCGGGCGGCGGCAAACGCGGCGTCATGCTCGTTCGGGTAGCTCAACCCCAGCAGTGCCACGTCCGGGTCGAGCGTCAGCGTGTAGTGCAGGCACTCCGCGACCGACAGCCGTGGGAGGATCGCTTCCGCGTCGTCGGACCCGCCGCTGGACAGCTTGCCCCGCGGTCGCGTTTTGAGCGGCTGGTTGTACCCGCTGGTGTCGCCCACGAGTTTGCCGGCACCGAACGTCTTGAAGCACACGGTCCCGACGCCCAGCGCCTTCGCCAGAGGAAGGATGTCGGTCACGTATCGCGGATCGACGAACGGCCCCACGGGGAACATCACCACGTCGCACACGCCCGCGGCAAGGGCCGCGTGCAGCACGTCCGGGCTGTGCGACGAGATTCCGCGGAACCGGCACTTGCCAGCTTTCACCGCGTCGGCCAGTTCATCGAACCCGCCGCCCGACTGGCACAGGCGGTCGAAGGCGTCCATCGCGGACAGGCCGTGGAACACGAACAGGTCCGCGTGGTCGAGTTTCAGCCGCGCGAGCGAGCCGTCGATCTGTGTATCAACGGGCCGGTCGTAGTGGTCGATCTTGTCGATCACGAACACCGAATCCCGCGGCCGTTCCCGGACGGCCCGGCCGACGATCTCCTCGGAGTACCCGTCCTCGTAGTTCGGGGCCGTGTCGATCACGTTCAGCCCGGAGTCGAGCGCCCGCCGTGCGGTCGCGACGCACGTCTCGACGGGCACCGCACGATCGGCCAGATCGCCGACTCCCAGAGCCGTGGCGACGAACCCGGTGCGGCCGAGTTCGCGGCGGGGCGTGAAGCGCTCGTCCTCAGCCATGATTTGCGTCTCCGTCCGCGACGAACTCAACAGCACCCATCTTACGCGGGCTCCCGACTGCCTTGATCCGGCCCCGCATCGGTTCGTAAGCCGGGGCCGCCACGCGGGCTATAACAGCCTACCGTCCGGTCGCCCGTGTGACGCACTCCGAGGATGCGATGGAATACCGTCAGTTGGGCCGGTCCGGGTTGAAGGTGCCGGCGCTGAGCCTCGGCACTGGCACGTTCGGCGGCGGGAACGAGTTCTTCAAGGCGTGGGGCGATACCGACGCCAAGGGGGCCGTCGCACCTCGTCGACGTGTGCCTCGACGCCGGCCGCACGATGTTCGATTCGGTGCTGGCAGGATCAACCCGGCGGCGGACGCCCGGAGGAACTCGCGGCGGGTGTTGTCGGCGCTCAGTCGTGGCCCTCGGAGCGTTCAGCCGGAGTTGCGTGGCGCGCGCTGGTGCCGACACCGTCGTGGTCAGCGCAGGGAATACTTCCCCGCGGGCTTGCCCTTCGCGTCGAGGATCTGGAAGTGGTGGATGCCGGCCTTCCGGTCGTCTGTGTACGTCCAGACCACCTTCTTCTCGCGCGTCACCTCCGTGAGCTTCACCTGCCCGGCGGTCGCGCGGTAACTAGTGACGACCGTGTTCCCGTTCTCTAAACGCTGCACCCCGCAGGCGTCGCTGATCGGCTTGTTCGGCAGGTCGTCGTTGGTCAGCAGCCACACCTCTTTCCCGTCTTTGTCCACCTCGATCACGAGATTGCCGAGGGTGCATCCGATGAGCGTGTTGCCGTCGGGCAGTCGAATCGCGGTGAACGGCATGTGTGGGGTCTTCACCTCCCACACCACTTTCCCCTTCGGGTCGTACTCGCGGACCACGCGGTCGAGCAGTTGCGGTACGAGGTAGTTGCCGTTGGCGAGCTTCCGGCTCATGCGCGTCTGGAGGTGGTGGTCCTTCGTCTGCGCTTGGAGCGGCACCTCGGCGAGCACCTTCCCGTCGCGATCGACCTCTAAGACGCGCGGCTTGTCTCCGGCTTCGGTGAGCAGGACTTTCCCGCCGCCGAGCGGTTGAACGGTGTTCACTTCGCTCTGAGTGCCCTTGAACTCGAAGAGCGCCTTCCCGTCGCGGTTGACTTCGACGACTGCCCCGCCGGGAGACGTCTTGCTCTTGGAGAGCGCGAGGAGCACGTTCCCGTTGTCGAGCACCCAGCCGTCCCGTGAGGAATGCGGGTACTTCCACGTCACTTTGCCGGACTCGTCGAGAATGTACGTCTCGCCACCGGTCGCGAGGAACGCGTGCTTGATCGGCTCGGCGGCAACCGCGGACGGCGCGAGCGGCCCGACGAGGAGTGCGATGCCCGCGAGGGAGAAGGGAATGCGCATGAAGGTTCTCGTTGGAGGAGAGGAAGTTGTTCTTTCCGTGGCACGGTTCGGTCTGCTCGTTGCACTCCCACCAAGCGAACGGGCGTCCGTTCTGCGGCTCGTGTCGCCCGTTCCGCGTTCACCCGGGCAGCGTGCGTGATTCGGCTTGGCGTGCGGGCGCTGATCTTTGCGGCCGTCTGCGAGCACCGCGAACGTCGGCGGCGCCCAAGAGGACAGCTACTGCCTCCTCGCGCCCGAGCGGGAACAGCTCTTCTACGACAAAATCACCGCTCTTCTCAAGAAGTTGTATCGGCGCGGACCCGGCCTCACTCGAACGCGGCCGCGATCGCGTTCGACAGGTGGACTAAGCGCCACGGTGCCCGCGACCGCAGGTAGTTCGACAGGATGATGCAGAAGCCCTTCGTCTGCGGGTCCATCCAGACGAGGTTGCCCACCGACCCAGTGTGGCCGAACACGCGGCGGTCCAGCAGGTCGCCCCAGCTGTCCGCCGTGCCCGCGTGGTTGAGCCGCCACCCGAGGCCCCACGGTTGCGTCCGACGCACGCCTTCGGGCATGTCAGGCATATCGTCCAACCGGTTGCTCGTCATCATCCGCACCGCGGCGGGCGACAGCACCTTGACCCCGTTCCACGCGCCGCCGTTCAGCATCAATGCGCAGATCACGGCCACGTCTTCGGGCGCGCTGAACATCCCGCCGGCCGGTGAGCCGAATTCGCGCCAGTACTTGCTGTTCCAGTCGGCGTCCTTGTCCTTCTGGTAGTCCGGCACCACCGCCCGCACCAACCGCTCCGCCGCGAACCCCTGCGACCCCAGACCCGTAAACTTTAGCCCCAGTGGATCGATGATTTCGCTCTTCACGAACTCGCGCACCGACCGCCCGGACAGCCGCTGAATGATCTCCGCAACGAGGATCGTGCCGCAACTCGCGTAGCTGGACTTCGTGCCCGGTTTGAACGCCAGTTTCGTCTTGAGTGCGCACTCGACGAACGCCTTCAGCGGGGATTGCTTCTGTCTTAACTCGGCGTTGTTCGGCAGTTCGTCGGGCAGCCCCGACGTGTGCGTGAACAGGTGCAGCACCTGCGCGTTGTCCTTCCCGCCGCCGGTGAACTCCGGGAGGTAGCGCGTGACCCGGTCGCTGAGGTTGAGTTTGCCGCGCTCGACTAGGCGCATCGCGGCCATGTAGATCACCGGCTTGGTGACCGACGCGAGGTAGAACATCGCGTCCCTGCGGATCGGTTCGGCGCCGGGTTCCGGTCCCTGACGACCGAAGAACCGCGGCGACACCACCTTCCCGTTGCGGCCGACGAGGATCGCCCCGCCCGGTATCGGGGCGTCTTTCCCGGTCGTCCACTTGTCCATCAGGTCGTAGGCGACCTGAAGTTGTTTCGGGTCGATGCCGAGGCTCTCGGGCAGTGCGGTCGAGGGTGCCGCGGGCGCGCCGCTCGCCCGAAGCCCGCTCGTAGCAGCGGCGGCGGTGCCGAGAACCGCTCGGCGGGTCGGTCCGGTTCGTTCGCTCATCGTCGCGGTCCCCGTTTGAGTTCGACGGCGAGTCACTTCTTGGCGGGCGGCTTCACCTCGGTGAGCAGGTACAGCGCCGCGTCGGTGCGGACGATCAGTCCGTCGCTCACGGCCGCAGGTGTGGCTTGAATGCGCCCGCCGAGTTGGTTCCGGCCGACCTCTTCAAACGCGTCCGCCGCCTTGAAGAGAACGGCCTTGCCGTCGTCCGCGAACGCGTAGACCGTGTCGCCGCGAACGAGTAGTGAGGCAGAGTATGTGCACGGCAGCCGCTCGGTCCATTTCGTTTCCCCGGTCTTGGCGTCGAGACAGGTCGCGGTGCCCTGATCCGAAACCATGAACAGCAGCCCGTTCGCGAGCACCGGGGACGGGACGTTCGGCACGTTCTTCTTGAACCGCCAAGCGACGTGGGTTGCCGTCACGTCGCCGCGGCCGTCCGGGCGGATCGCCATCAGCTCGTGGTTGAAGTACCCGCTGGTGACATAGACCGGCCCGTTCGCGAACACCGGCCGGGGGACGTTCGAGAACCCCGTGTAGGTCACCCGCCACATTTCCTTACCGGTGTCCGGATCGTAGCTGTACACGCAGTGCGCCGGGGACGACCACTTGGTCCTGTTTGTCGACGGTGATGACCAGCGGCGTGGAGAACGCCCGGCGCTCGTTGGGCGCCTTCTTGTTGGCACCCGGCCGCTCGGTCTTCCAAGTGACCTTACCGGTGGCCGCGTCGAGCGCGACGACGAACTGCGCGTCGGCCGCGTCGCACGGGAAGATGACGCGGTCCTTGTACGGCACCGGGGAGCTACCCGGACCGCTCTCGTAGTCCACCTTGAACTCGGTGTTCCGCCACAGTACCTTGCCGGTGGCCGCGTCCACGCACCCCACGCCGTCGCTGCCGAACGAGGCGACCAACCGCCCGCCGACGACGGCCGGGGTCGGGGACGCGGGCGAGTTCCGCGCGTGGAGCGGGGGCGGTTTGGGGATCGCGAACAGTTCGACCTCGTGCTTGACCTCGCCCGACCGCAGGTCCACCCCGACCAGACGGAGGCTCAGCCCAGCGCCCATCGTCGGGACGGCCGCGGTCACCCACGCCTTGCCGCCCGCGAGCACCGGGGACGACAACCCTTTGCCCGCGAGCGGCGCCTTCCACGCGACGTTTTTGCCCTCGCCCCAGACCTTCGGCACGGGCACGCCGATGTGCCCCTGTCCGCCCGGCCCGCGGAACTGCCCCCAAGGCGACGGGTCGCCGACCGGATCGGCGCCGGCGCAGAGCCCGGCGGCCAGCGCAACCCACGCGATCGCCCAAAACTTGCTCATCGAGTGCCTTTCTCTCGAATGCGGCTGCGGCCCCGGGCGGTCGCGCCCGGGCGCCTTTCACGACGCGCCCGTGAACGTCGGTAAGGCACTGGTCGCGCCCGGCCGTTCGCGTACTCGCCCGCAGTTCGCGGTCACGGTGGGAACTTCCGCCCAATTATCGCGGATCGGGCTGTGGCCGTGCAAGCGAGTTCCGAAGCGGGTTGCCAACGGCTTGCGGGTCGGTCAGAATCGCAGCGCTCCGCCGTGTCACTGCTCGCCCGGCGCGCCGCGGCCGACTCGCCCGCGATGCGCCCGAAGGCTGAGTCTGTCATCTTCTTCGGGCTGACCGGCACGCCGCGTACCCGACCGACGACCGCGTCGAGCCGCGCGACCTGATCGCGACCGTGCTGGACCGCCTCGGGTTCGGGCCGAACACCGATTCTCGGCGGCCGGAAACACGATGTGACGGTCTGACTCGGCGCGAACGGCACTCGGCACCGCCGGGCGAGACGGACTCCCGCGCCTTCGGCTGCGATACCAATTCAAGGAGGCGTTACCGTTGACACCGTCAGCAGCGAACGCACCGGCGAACTCCGATGCGTTCGTTTCGATTCTCCCAACGCGGCGTGAACTTGGTTCACGCCCTCACGCGAACAGATCCTTGACCACCGTGCCGTGAACGTCGGTGAGCCGGAAATCGCGCCCCGCGTGGCGGTAGGTGAGCCTCTCGTGATCGAGCCCCAGCAGCGCGAGGATGGTCGCGTGCAGGTCGTGGACGTGAACCTTGTTCTCGGCCGCGTACCAGCCGTAATCGTCGGTCGCGCCGTACCGGAACCCGGCCTTCACGCCACCGCCGGCCATCCACACCGTGAACCCCTCGGGGTTGTGGTCGCGGCCGTCGTTCCCGCCGCCCTCCACCGTCGGGGTGCGCCCGAACTCGCCGCCCCACAGCACCAGCGTGTCCTTCAGCAGCCCGCGGGCCTTCAGGTCCTTCAGCAACCCGGCGATGGGCCGGTCCACCTCGAGCGCGTTCTTCGCGTGCCCCTTGCGGAGGTTCCCGTGCTGGTCCCACTGCACGTTGCTGTCGCTGTGCGTGACCTGCACGAACCGCACCCCGCGTTCCGCGAGCCGCCGCGCCAGCAGGCACTGGCGCCCGAACGGCGCCGTGACCGGGTCGTCCAACCCGTAGAGCGTCCGCGTCTTGTCGGTCTCCTTCGAGATGTCTTCGGCCTCGGGCATGGTCTTCTGCATCCGGAAGGCCAGCTCGAACGATTCGAGGCGCCCGTCCAGAGCCGCGTCCGGGCCGGTGCGCGCGAGGTGCTCGCGGTTCAGGTCCGCGAGCAGGTCGAGTTGCTTCCGCTGCGCGTCGCGGGTGAGGTGCGCGTTCTCGATGTACTTCACCTTCGCCTGTTCGACGGGCGTGCTGGCGTTGCCGAGCGGCACGCCTTGGCACGACGCGGGCAGGAACGCGGACCCCCAGTTGTTCACCCCGCCGTGCGCGAGGGTCGGGCACACGGTGACGAACGCGGGCAGGTTCGCGTTCCCGGTGCCGAGTCCGTAGGCGACCCACGCGCCCATGCTCGGGCGCACGAAGTTGTCGCTCCCGGTGTGGAGCTTCAGCGCCGCGCCGCCGTGCGCCGGGTTGGTGCCGTGCAGCGAGTGGACGAAGCAGATGTCGTCCACGCACCCCGCGACGTGCGGGAACAGCTCGCTCACCGGGCTGCCGCTCGCGCCGTGCTTCTTGAACTTCCACGGCGACTTGAGCAGGTTTCCGGTTTTGGCGAACACCACCCGCGGGCGCGGACCCGGGTACGGTTTGCCGTCGTCGCGGTCCAGCAGGGGCTTCGGCTCGAAGGTGTCGAGGTGCGACGGCCCGCCCTTCATGAACAGGAAGATGACCCGCTTGGCCCGCGGCGCGAAGTGCGTCTTCGCGGCGGCCGGCGCGTCGTCCGCGTGGAGCAGGTCGGTCAGCGCGAGGGCGCCGAACCCGAGCGCGGTGTCGCGCAGGACGCGGCGCCGCGAGGACCGAAAGTCGGTGTTCACGGGGCTTTCCTCGGTTACTGAACGTGAATGAACTCGTTGCCCGCGAGCACCGCCTGACACACCGCGGCCCACGCCTTCCGGGTGCGCTTCGCGCCGTCCGGCTCGCTCGCGAACTCCGAGCGAAGGTCCGCGACGCCCGCGGTCACGCGCCGGAGTTCCTTCTCGGACGGCGGGCGCCCGTACGCGAGCGCGAACAGCGTTCGCACGCGCCCGGCGTCGTCGAGGTCAGGTTTCGCGAGGAGGCGCCCGGCGAGCGCGTCCGCGGCGCGGCTCGCGAGGTCGCTGTTCATGAAGAACAGCGCTTGCGTCGGAACGGTGGTGGTGGCGCGGTCGCCGTTCGGAACCGCCGCGTCCGGGGCGTCGAACAACTGGAACACGTCGTACAGGTTGTTCCGGATCACCGGGAGGTACACCGAGCGCCGGTCGGTCGCGTAGGTCGTCTTGTCCTTCGACGTGTGGTCGAAGAGGTAGTCGCGGTTCTTGACGTGCGCGAGTGCCGGCCCGCCCGGGGTGCGGTCGATCAGGCCGCTCACGGCGAGGAGCGCGTCGCGCACGGCCTCAGCTTCGAGGCGCCGGGCGTTGGCGCGCCACAGCAGGCGGTTGTCGGGGTCCGCGACCGCGGCCTTCGGGTCGTGGGCCGAACTCATCCGGTAGGTCGCGGAGAGCATCAGCCGCTTGTGGAGCGTCTTGAGGCTCCAGCCGTCGCTCACGAAGTCGGTCGCGAGCCGATCGAGCAGTTCCGGGTGCGTCGGCTTCTCGCCGATGAGCCCGAAGTTGTCGGTCGAGCGGACCAGTCCCTTGCCGAAGTGCCAGCGCCACACGCGGTTCACCATCACCCGCGCGGTGAGCGGGTGTTTGGGATCGGTGAGCCAGTTCGCGAGCTCGAGCCGCCCGCTTTGCCCCTTCGGGAGCGCGGGCTGCTTCTCGCCCGCGAGCGCGACCGGGAACCGGCGCGGCACCACCGGCCCGGGCGTCAAGTGGTTGCCCCGGCGCAGAAGCGGAACGTCGGTGGGCGTGCCCTCGGTCGCGCCCATCGCGGACGGCAGCTCCGGGGCGGCCCGCTCCAGAGCCGTCAACTCCCCCTGCAGCTTCTTCGCGGCCTGTTTGGACGCGTCGTCGGGTTTAGCGGTCTGGGCTTTGAGTTCGGCTTTCAGTTGCGCGACGCGGGCGTCGTGTTCGGCCTTGCGCTTGACCTCTTCGGGCGCGGCGAGCGGGTTCTCGTGCCACCGCGCCACCTTCTTGAAGTGCTCCATCGTCTTCGTGCCCGCGAACACGCCGGCCAGCCCGTAGTAGTCCGCGAGCGTAACCGGGTCGAACTTGTGGTCGTGGCACCGGGCGCACCCGAGTGTCAGCCCCAGCACCGTGCGCCCGAGCGTGTCGAGTTGCTCGTCGATGATGTCGAGTTCCATCTTCTTTTCGTCGGGCTCGGCCAGCACCTTCGGTCCGAGCGCGAGGAAGCCGGTGGCGACGAGCCGTTCGTTGCGCACCGCCTGCGTCGCGGCCGGAAGCAAGTCGCCCGCGATCTGCTCTCGCAGAAACAGATCGTACGGCTTGTCGCGGTTGAGGCTCTGGATGACGTAGTCGCGGTACCGCCAAGCGTTGCCGTGTGCGACGTTCTCATCCAGCCCGTTGCTGTCCGCGTACCGGGCCACGTCGAGCCAGTGCCGACCCCAGCGCTCGCCGTAGGCGGGGGACGCGAGGAGCCGGTCAACGACCTTCTCGAATGCGTCGGGGGCGGTGTCCTTCAGGAACGCGTCGATTTCTTCCGGCGTCGGGGGCAGCCCGAGGAGGTCGAACGTCGCGCGGCGGATCAGGGCGCGCCGATCCGCGGGCGGCGCGGGCTTCAACCCGGCGGCTTCGAGCTTCGCCAGCACGAACCGGTCGAGATCAGTCTTCGGCCACGCCGCGTCGTTCACCGCGGGTGCCGCGGGCGCTCGGACGGGTTGGAACGCCCAGTGCTTGGCCGGGTCCGCGCCCACCGCCGTTGCGGTCGGGAACGGCGCGCCGCGGGCGACCCACTTCGCGAGGTCGGCGATCTCGGCGTCGGTGAGCTTCTTGTCGGGCGGCATCTTCTCGACGCCGTCGGCGTGGCGCACCGCGCGGAGCAACAGCCCCTCGTCCGGTTTGCCCTTCGCGAACAGCGGGACGCCGGACCCGCCGCCCTTCGCGAGCGCCGCGGCCGAGTCGAGCCGCAGGTCGCCCTTCTGCTTGTCCGGGCCGTGGCACTTGAAGCACTTCTCGGCTAGGAGCGGCCGAACGCGCGCCTCGAAGAACTTCACGTCCTCGGGCGTCGGGTCCGCGGCTCGTGCGGGCGCGGCGAGCAGCGGTGCCAGCGCAAGGACGACAACAGGAAAGCAGAGCGGGGTTGCTCGCATGGCGTGCCGGGTTGGGAATCGCGGCGGGCGCGAAGCAACATCTTCGCACGCCGACGACACCAGAGCAAGTCGTTGCCGCGGAGCGCCTCCGCGGAGTGCGGTCAGTCCGGGTTGGTGGTCAGTTCGCCGACCGGCTTCTTGTCCTTCATCTCCCACACCCGCACCTTGCCGGTGAAGTCGCCCACGAACACGCGCTCGCCGTCGTGCGAGAACACCACCTTCGAGGGCACGTCGGTGAAGCCTTCCAGTCGCGCGACTTGCGAGCCGTCGGCCTTCCACACGCGGGCCGTGTTGTCGCGCCCGCAGGTGACGAGCTGGCCGCTCCGCGCGTAGCTCACCGCGAGCACACCGGGTATTTTGCCCCGCGGCGCGGGCGGAGCCTTCGCGTCGACTTGCGCGTTGATCGAGCGCGTGGGGAAGCCGTCCTCGGCGTACCACAGGATGACCTTGCCGTCTTCGCTCGACGAGGCCAGCATTTGCGAGTCCGCGCGCCAACTGAGAGCGGTGATCGCGTCCTTGTGGTCGCCGAGCGTGAACACGATGCCGCCGGTCGTCGCCTCCCACACGAACACGCCGCCGTTGCGGTCGCCGCTCGCGAGCGTCTCCCCGTCCGGGCTGAACTCCAGCGCCGTCACCCAGTCGGTGTGCTTCTTGATCTTGCGCTTCAGTTCGCCGGTCGCGGTATCGTAGACCTTCACGAGTTTGCCGGGGCCGCCGAGTGCGACGAGTTTGTGGTCCGGGCTGACGTCCGCCGCGAGCACCACGTCGGCCTCGTCGCCGATCTCGGTCACGCGCTTGCCGGTGGTCACGTCCCAGATGACGACGCGCCCCTGCGCGGCGCCGCGCCCGCCGCCGGCAAGCAGCCACTTCCCGTTGCGGCTGAACTTCAGCACGTACGGGACGCGCTCCGGGAACGCGAGAGCGCCGACGAGCTTCAACGTGTCGGTGTTGTAGAGCAGGACGCGCTCGTGCCCGGCGACGGCTAGGAGCGGAGCCCACGGGCTGGAAGCCATCGCGGTAACCGGGTGCGCGCGTTCGGTTTTCGCGAGCTTCAGCGCCGGCAGCACACCGGGCATCGGCGGCGGGCCGTCGGGCTTGCCCTTCGTCATCGTGACCGGGTCGATCTCGACCTTGCGCCCGGCGGTCTTGGCGGCGCCCACCGCGGTTTCCGGCGCGCCGCCCTCGATCCACTTCTTGATGAGCGCGAGGTCCGCGTCCGGGATCTTCGGGCCCTTCGGGGGCATCTTCGGTTCGAGTTCGTGCGACGTGACGCCGTAGAGCGAACTCTGTCCCACGTTCCCGTGCTTCACGGCCGGGCCACTCGCGCCCCCAGCCATCAGCGCTTGATAGGTCGAAACGTCCAAATCGGACGACGCCTTATCGGCGTTGTGGCAGTTCAGGCAGTGCTTGCGCAGGATCGGCAGCACGTGGTCCTTGTAGGTGACCGCGTCGGCCTTCTTCGGCGGTTCGGTCTTCGGGTCAACCTTTGGCGCGTCCTTCGGCGGCTGCGCGTGGGCGAAGCCGAACGCAACCAGAGCCAGCGTGAACAAACAGAGGATGCGCGTCGGCATGGTGGTGTCGGTGGGGTGAATTTTCTTGCGGCACAGGCTAGAACGCCTGTGCCGCGAGTAGACCTGTTTAGTGGTTGAACGTGAACTCTGTGGAGTTGAACAGCCCCCACAGAATGTCGCCGTAGACGGTCGGCGCCGCGGCGCCTTCGAGCCGCTTGCGGGTCGCGTTCTGGGTCTGTTCGAGCGCCGTCACCTGCTTGGCGAGCGCCGCGGCCTCCTTCGAGTCCTTCGGCAGTTTGGCGAGGTCGGCTTTGAGCGCCTTGAGGCGATCTTCGGCGCGCTGGAACGCGACGTCGGTCTTCAGTTGGGCGTCGGCGATCTCCCGAAGCCGCTCGGGGGCGGTCTCGCGGCGCACGATCTCGGCCAGCCCCTTCAGCTCTCGCTCGGTCGGCTTGCGGCACAGCGTGCGGACGTACATCTCTTCGATGATCGCTTCAGGCGTCTTCTTCTCGGCGAGCAGAGCCGGCATGAGCTTACCCTGCGCCACCTTCGACGTGATGGTGTCGCCGTTGACGAGGTGCAGCGCTTGTGACAAATTGGCTTCCTTGTTCACCTCGCAAGAGCAGGCAGTCTCGCGCGGGGCGCGGCCGAAGGTGGTTAGGAAGTAGTTGGTCACCTCGCCGGTGTGGATCTGTACCGCGCGCGTGCCCGGGGGCGACAGCGCGAACCAGTCCTCGGTGCCGGTCACGCGGGAGATCGTGTCGAGCAGCACCTCGGCCCGCAGCCGGCGGACGTAGGAGTGCGAGAAGTAGCTCTCGTCCAGCTCGTTGGTGGCGTTGGTCGCGGCCGAGAACTGATACGTCCGCGAGTTGCAGATGTCGCGCACGAGCTTCTTCTTATCGAACCCGTAGTCGGCGAGCTTCTGGCCGATGGCCGTGAGCAGTTCCTTGTTGCTCGGCGGGTTGCTGATGCGCACGTCGTCTACCGGGTCCACGATCCCGCGACCGAAGAAGTGCGCCCAAATGTTGTTCGCCATTGTCTCGCGGAACGCGGCGTTATCGGGCGAAGTCAGCCACTTCGCGAGCGCCTTACGCGGGTCTTGCCCCTCGACCTCCGGCGCGTTGCCGCCGAGGAACTTCGGCTTCATGCGGCGGCCGTCCACCGGGTGCGCGGTCGTGTTCGCGGCATTGTTGTTCGCGACGACGACCTCGCGGCCTTCCACGCCGCGCTTCAGGTTGACGCCCGCGAAGAACGCGGCGAACCCGTAGTAGTCGTCCATCGTCCAGCGGTCGAACGGGTGGTTGTGGCACTGCGCGCATTGGATGCGCGTGCCCAAAAACACCTGCGCGATGTCCTCGGCGGTCTTCTCGGGCGTGAGCCGCTCGGCCGCGGTGTAAAGGTTCGCGGGCGGCGATTTGAAGTTGCTGCCGCTCCCGACGAGCAGTTCCGCGGCGAACTCGTTGAGCGGCCGGTTCTTCGCCATCTGGTCTTTGAGCCACGCGGCGTAGGAGTACATCGCCTTCGAGTCGCGGCCGTACTGCGGCACCTGGTTGTACGCGCGGACGCGGAGCATCTCGCCCCACTTCATCGTCCACATGTCCACGAACTCCGGGCGCTCGATCAGCGCGTCGATGAGCTTCTCGCGCTTCCTAGCGTCCTTGTCGGCAAGGAAGGCGTCGAACTCCTCGCGCGACGGCGGCAGCCCGATCAGGTCGAGGTACACCCGGCGCAGGAACTGCTCGTCGGAGCACAGTTCGGAGGGCGCGAGGTGGAGCTTCTTCAGTTTGTCGAAGACGAGCGTATCGATGTAGTTGTGTTCGGGCGTTTTCGGCCACGTGAACTTGTCGTCGGTGGGAAGCACGATCACTTCCGCGCCGACGGTGAACTTGCCGAACCGGGCGAACACGAACGCCCCGCCGCGCCCGCCACCGGTCACGCTGCCGTCCTTACCGATCGCGGCGATGGCTTCGTTGTTGCTCATGTAGAGCGCGAGCCGGGTCACGTCGCGCGTCGAACCGTCGCTGTACTTCGCCAACACGACGGTCTTCTGCGTTTGGCCCTTCGCGGCGAACACGACCTTCGACGGCAACAGTTCCACGCCGACCGGTTCGGGGGTGTTGGTGCCGTCGTCCGGCGCGCCGGCCTTCAGCCAAGCGAGCAGCGTCTTGTAGTCGTCGTGTTTCGTGTCGAAGAGCTTGCCGCCGGTGTGCGCGACAGTGCCGACGACCTTTTCGAGCAGCAGGCTCTTTTCCGGCACCGCGAGATCGACGCGGCGCCCGACGATAGCGCGCGTGAGCCGATAGTAGTCGCCGGCCGGGTCGTACCCGAACAGCGACAGCATGAACCCGTCCTTGCCGCGCGCCGCGCCGTGGCAACTGCCGTTGTTGCACCCGTGCTTCATAAACACCGGCATTACGTCCAGCCGGAAGCTCACCGCCCGCGACTCGCCCGCGCCCGCGACGGTCACCGGCACCTCGACCTTGAGGCCGTTCGCCTCGACGACGAGCTTCGTGCGCCCGTCCTTCTTGGGCGTCAGCGCGTTAGCGGTGGTGCCCGCGACCGCGTCATCGGCGAGGGTGAACTTCGCCGTCGTGGTGACGTCCTTCGTGACGCCCGCGTCGTCAACGAGTTGCACGACGAGCGTCTGCCGGTCGTCCTTCCCCTTCAATTCGACGGCCGCGGGGAACGCCTTGAGCGCAGGCGCGGCGGCCGCGTGGGCCGCGAAGGCCAGAGCGGCGACAATGGTAAGAAGGGTGCGCATATTGGGTGGGTTACGTTTGGTGTTTCGTGCTGGTCGTTCGGTTCGCGGCGCTCGGGCGGAACCCTGTGCGCCATCACGGAGCGCAAAACCTATTTGTCCTTCGCCGGCGCGCCGCGCTCGACGTCGATCCGTAGGACGCCGCTGCCGCTGAGCTGTCGCACCGCTTGGCCCTTGTCGGTGACGGTCACGTCGAGCACCACGCCTTGGTAGTTGCCCACCAGCGCCTCCTGTGTGGCCCGCAGCGTGAACTTGATCTCTTTATCGGTGGCGGTGATGGTGCCCGGGCCTTCGACCAGCTCCACGCCGCGCGGGAGCCGGGCGAGCGTCACCGCGGCCTTGCCCTCGAACGCTTGCAGGTGGTTCAGCTTGACCACGAGCGTTGTGGTCTTGCCGCGCTCGATGGACGCGCGCGGGATGCGGGCCTCGACGTGCGGTTCGGCCACCGACAGCTTGAACGGCTGCGACGCGACGTACGCGCGACCCTCGCCGTCGGCGTACCCGCGGCGCCCGGTGCCGCTCATCGCGGTCAGCGCGAGCTGGTGCGCCCCGGCGGTCGCGTTGCGGGCCGCGCCGATAAGGTACACGCCTTCGGTCCGGCCCGCGGGGACCGTCACCGGGGTCGCGGTACTCACGCCGAGCGGCTTCCACTCCAGTTGAACAGTCACCGGGCCGTCGAATCCCTTCGCGCGCTGCACGCTGAACTTGAGCGACATCTCGCCGTTCTGAACGAGAGCCGACTTCGGCTCCTCAACCGTCACCGCGAACGGAGCCGGTTCGCCGACCGCGAGCGCGAGCTTCTCGATGGGAACGTGCATGTAGTAGTCGTTGTTGCCGTAGGCGTTCATCAGAACGGTTTGGCGGTAGCCGCTCGCCAGTTCCGACCCGCCGCCGACCGGTCGCACGACGAGGTCGATGAGGAGCGCCTCGGGCTTCGCGTCGGCGGCCGCCTCGAAAACCACCGGCACGCGGGTCACGCCCGCGGTGATCTTCGGCGCGCGAATGGTGACGCCTTTCGGCAGATTCAGCCCGACCAGTTCCAACTCGCCGGTGAACGGCCGGTTGGTGGTGAACACACCAACCTGCACCGTGGTCCGGTTGCCCGCCGGGACCGCGATCGACTGGCGCAACTGCGGGGCGAACTGGTTCTCGGGTTCCGGCGCGATGTAGGTGTAAACCGCGTTCGTCAGCGGCGTGACCTCGACGCGGTAAACGTAGTCCGCGCCGCCCTCGCCGCGCTCGTCCTCGACGCCGAGGATGTAGTCGCCGTCAGCGGGAACCGTGAATTCGAGAACCGGGTCGTGGGTCACGCGGTCCAGACCGCCCGCGGGCGCGAGCCCGAGCTGGTTCGGGCGCGACTCGGTCGCGCGTTGCCCCGGCGTTCCGGCTTTCGCGCCAACAGGCTTGATCCAGATGACCGGATCGACCGGCGAGCCGAGGGCTTGCGCGAGCGCGTGGAAGCGGAACTGCTCGCCCTTCTTCGCCTTGAACCGGAAACAGTCCACGTCGCCGGCCTTATCGATGATGCCGTTGAACGCAACCGGCAGGGCCGCGGCGAGAGCTGTCGCCGCCTCCGGAGTGTCGTTCGGTTCGGCTTCGAGCACGTTCGGGAACGGCGACGCGCGCAGCTTGTTCGGGGACGGCGCGGGGGTGCCGTCCGCGACCGCGACGAACCCGAAGTCGCCCACGGTCTTCGGGAGTTTCACTGTGGAGTTCAACGCGCCCTTCGGGTCGCCGAGGACATTCACTTTCAGCTCTTCGCCGACCGGCCCGCCGGCGGGGTAGATCGCGGTCGGTCGGGTGAACGTGCCGACGTGGAGCCGGTACGCGTCGTTGGCGCCGTTGTACATGCTGTGGCGCACCTCCACGAAGTACGCGCTATCTCGCGGGGCAAGGATCGAGAGCACCGGGTCTTGCACGAACAGCGCGGAGTCGTCGGCCGCGGCAAGCTTCTTGCCGTCCGCGTCGTAAATGGTGAGGTGCAGGTCGGGGATGCCGCGCTCCACACCGAGCCTCGCGGCCTCGATTTCCGCCGAGACGCGCTCGCCCTTCTTGACCTCGACGCGGTACACGTCCACGTCGGTCGGGTCGTTCAGTTTGCCCAGAACGGTGACGTTCGCGGGCACGACGGTCGCGGCCTCGCGCTTGTCGTTGCGCTGCTTGGTGATGACCTCGTTCTCTTCGACCGTGGGAAACGGCCCGACGAAGAACCGGTGGTACTCGGTCAGCCCGTCGGCGGTACGAAGACGCAGCCCGTGCGCCCCGAGTTCGCAGTCGGCCGCGATCTTCAGCTTCGCGCGGACGCGTAGTCCGGGTTCGACCGGCACCGACTTGCCCGTCGGACCGACCGCGCTTTCGACTACCTCAATGGATTCGAGAGCGATGCCGCTCTCGTAGAAGAGAACGCCGCGGGGTTGCTCTAGGTGCTTGCCGAAGAACTCGACCTCGACGGTGGTGCCGCGCTGCCCGCCCGGGGGCGACAGCCGCGCGAGTTTCGGCGTGCCGGCCGCGGCACCCGTCGCGAACAGCAGCAGAATCGCGCAAACGAGGGTCGTGCGAAGGGAGCGCATCGTGATCATTCCTGCGAAGTGCGAGTGAAGGCAGGGGTATTCACCGCGGAGACCGCAGAGGGCGCAGCGAAAGGCAGAACTGGAATTCTGTACTTGGCTTCGGCCTTCCTCTGCGCCCTCTGCGGTCTCCGCGGTGAAATACGTCTTGTCACGCTCAGCCGATGAGGTCCTTCACCACGGTGCCGCCGTCGATGATCTCGATGGGCCGTGCGCCCGGGGCCATCAGTTCCTTGTCGGCGTTGATGCCGAGCTGGTGGTAAACGGTGGTCAGCACGTCTTCCACGCGCACCGGGTCTTCTTCCGGCTCGCTCGCGGTCGAGTTCGACGAACCGTACACCAGCCCCTTCTTGAACCCGCCGCCCGCGACGGCCAGCGAGAACACGCGGGGGAAGTGGTCGCGACCAGCCGACGCGTTGATCTTCGGCGTGCGACCGAACTCGCTGGTCACGAGGACGATGGTCGAGGCCAACAGCCCGCGGTCGTCGAGGTCGCGGACCAAGCCCGCGAGCGCGGTGTCGAGGCCCGGCGCTTGGCGCCGCATCGCGTTCTCGATGCCCGCGTGCATGTCCCAGCCGCCGTAGCTCACGGTCACGAACCGGACGCCGGCTTCCACGAGGCGGCGAGCGAGCAGGAACCGCGGGCCGGCTTCCGAGGTGCCGTACTTCTGACGGGTCGCGGCGGTCTCCTTCTCGATGTCGAAGGCCTCGCGCGCGGCCGGCGAGCTGATGAGGGCGTAGGCACGAGCGTAGAACTCGTCCATCGCGCCGAGCGCTTCGGCGCTCTTGGCCTGCGCGCGGAAGTGGTCGTCCACCACGCCGCGGATCTCGCGCCGGGTGCTGAACCGGCGGTCGTCCACGCCCGGCGGGAGCATCAGGTCGCGGACCTTGTAGCCGGCGCGGGCCGGGTCGCTGCCGATGCCGAACGGCCCGAACTGCGAGCCGAGGTAGCCGGTCCCGCCGTACTCGGACGCGCTCGGCACCGTGACGTAGGGCGGCAGGTCTTTGCGCGGCCCGAACTCGTGGGACACGACCGCCCCCATCGCCGGGTGCTCGAGGGCCGGGCTTTTGCGGTAGCCGGTGAACATCGTGTACGACGCGCGGCCGTGGTCCGCTTCCTTCCCGGCGATGGAGCGCACAATGGTCATCTTGTCCGCGACGCCGGCGATGCTCTTGAAGTTCTCGCTCAGCACCACGCCCGGCAGCTTCGTCTTCACGACGCCGAACGGTCCGCGGTACTCCAGCGCCGCGTCCGGCTTCGGGTCCCAGCTCTCTTGGTGCGCCATCCCCCCGGGTAGCACGATCTGGATGACGCTCTTGGCAACGCCCTCCTTGCTGACGAAGGTCTTCTGGTCACCACGGGCCTGCATGGTGAAGTAGTCGCCGAGCGTAAGGCCGAGCGAGCCGACGACGCCCACGCGGAGGAACTCGCGGCGGCCCGGGAGAACGTAGGACGCGGCACCAGTGTTCAGGGACATGCGAAGACACCTTTCAGCGGTGAACGGGGAAAGGGCGGCGGGGTGTTTGGTAGGTTCGGCGGGTTCGCGAGCGCAGATCGTCGGGGGCGGGTCCGGTGTTGAAGGCGGGAGTCACCCGCGCGGTGAACAACACTAGCACAGACGATCATACCTTCGGCCCGGTGCCACGCAAGAGTTATACTCCGCCCGGCCGTGAATGATCCATTTGGGAATCGGTTCGGTAGATCAGGGGAACCCGCCCGCAGGAGTCACCCCGATGGCCTGGTTCCCGATCGCCCTGACCGAGGACGAGCAACGGGTCGTGAACGCCGAGCGTGACGCCCACCCCGACGCGCACGTCCGGCGCA
>JALHNS010000013.1 GCA_022843445.1 Gemmata sp. | reverse complement strand
GCGTCGGCCGACACCAGCGGGCGGCGGCCGGGCGGGGCGCTGGCGGCGGCGGGCACGGTCACCTCGAACAGCCGGCCGAGGGTGGCGTCGACCGCCGCCCAGTTCCGCTCCACCACCGGCTGGCCCCGCTTGGCGTATGTCTTCTGGATCGACTTCTTGATGGCCGCAACGGCCTCGTCTCGAGGGAGCACCCCGCTCAGGGCGAAGAAGCACGTCTGCATGACGGTGTTGATCCGCCCGCCCATGCCGTTCTCTTTCGCCACGCTCAGGGCGTCGACGACGAACACCCGCAGTCGCTTCGCCAGAATGGTCTCCTGCACCGCCCGCGGCAGGTGCGCCCACACGTCGTCCGGTCCGTGCGGGCTGTTCAGCAGGAAGGTGCCGCCCGGCTCGGCCAGCCCGAGCACGTCGAACCGTTCGAGGAAGTGGAACTGGTGGCAGGCGACGAACGACGCCCGCGAGATGAGGTACGTCGAGCGGATCGGGTTCGGGCCGAACCGCAGGTGCGACACCGTCACCGACCCGGACTTCTTCGAGTCGTACACGAAGTACCCCTGCGCGTGCAGGGGGGTGTCTTCGCCGATGATTTTGATGGTGTTCTTGTTCGCCCCGACGGTTCCGTCCGCCCCGAGGCCGAAGAACGCCGCCCGCACGCTCGCCGGGTCTTCGGTGCTGAACGCCGGGTCGTAGTCCAAACTCAGGTGCGTCACGTCGTCCACGATGCCGACGGTGAAGTGGTTCCGCGGGCGGGTGGCGGTCAGGTTGTCGAGCACCGCCTTGGCCATCGCCGGGGTGAACTCCTTCGACGACAGCCCGTACCGCCCGCCGACGATGCGAACACCCGTGCGGCCGGCTTCGTGCAGGGCGGTGAGCACGTCCTGATACAGCGGTTCGCCGAGCGCGCCGGGTTCCTTGGTGCGGTCGAGTACGGCCACCGCCTTCAGCGACTCCGGCAGCGCCGCCGCGAACGCCGTCAGGTCGAACGGGCGGAAGAGCCGGACCTTCAGCAGCCCGACCTTCTCTCCGACCGCGTTCAGCGCCTCGACGGCCTCTTCCGCCGCCCCGCAGCCGGACCCCATCATCACCACCACCCGCTCGGCCCGCGAGTGGCCGACGTAGTCGAACAGCCTGTAGCGCCGGCCGCCGAGTTCGGCGAACCGGTCCATCGCGTTCTGCACGAGCGCCGGGCAGGCGAGGTAGAAGGGGTTCACCGTCTCGCGGGCTTGGAAGTACACGTCCGGGTTCTGGGCGGTGCCGCGGAGCACTGGGTGTTCCGGCGACAGCGCCCGCCGGCGGAACTCGGTCACGAGGTCGTCGCGGATCATCCCGCGGATCTGCTCGGTCGTGGGCGGGCTGATCGTGGCGACTTCGTGCGAGGTGCGGAAGCCATCGAAGAAGTGGAGGAACGGGATGCGGGCTGCGAGGGTGGCGGCGTGGGCGATCAGTGCCAGGTCGCCCGCCTCTTGTACCGAACCCGAAGCCAGCATCGCCCAGCCGGTCTGCCGGCAGGCCATCACGTCTTGGTGGTCGCCGAAGATCGATAAGCCCTGAGCGGCGATGGACCGGGCGGCGATGTGAAACACCGTCGGCGTCAGCTCGCCGGCGATCTTGTACATGTTCGGGATCATGAGCAGCAGGCCCTGCGACGCGGTGAACGTCGTGCCCAGTGCCCCCGCCTGAAGGGCACCGTGCAGTGCCCCCGCGGCCCCGCCCTCGGACTGCATCTCGATCACCCGCGGCACAGTCCCCCACAGGTTCGGCTTGCCCTCGGACGCCCACTGGTCGGACAGCTCGCCCATCCCCGACGACGGGGTGATGGGATAAATCGCGATCACCTCGCTGCACGCATACGCCACCCGCGCCGCGGCCTCGTTCCCCTCGATCGTGATCCGGCCGACGGCCATGAAAAGCCCCCCCGGCAGGGTTCGACGGATGAAAGTGGGCGTTCGGAGCGCACGTCGCTCGCAGGCAGCCTATTCTAAACACCGGACGAAGCAACACCGCGGAGGTTTCCGCCATGCCCGTCACGGCTGCCCCGGTGGACAAGCGGCTGAAAATCCTAGACGCAGTCATTCGCAGACAGCACAGCCGGCCGGACGCCCTTATCGCCGTCCTACACAAGGCTCAGGAACTGTACGGTTTCCTAGACGCACCTGTGTTGTGGCACGTCGCCCGCGCCCTGCGGCTGCCGCCCAGCCGGGTGTACGGTACCGCCACCTTCTACCACCTGTTCAGCCTGAAGCCGCTCGGCGAGCACACGTGCGTGGTGTGTCTGGGCACAGCCTGCTTCGTGAAGGGTGCGCAGACACTGGTCGACGCGGTCGCCGAACTGGTCGCCATCCGACCGGGTCAGACCACCGCCGACGGAAAGGTGTCGCTTACCGTCGCCCGGTGCATCGGGGCGTGCGGCATCGCGCCGGCGGTGGTGCTGGACGGCACCACACACGGACACGTGAGCGCCGGCCAACTCACCGCGAGGTTGGAGGAGTGGACGCATGGATCATGACGACCTGCAGCGGATCGCCGAGGGGGAACGGGCAGCGGCGAAGTCGGCGGAGATCCGCTGCTGCACCTCCAGCGGGTGCCGGGCGTCCGGATCGAAGGAAGTGTTGAGTCGGCTGAAGGCAGCGGTGGAGGCGAACGGTCTGGGCGACCGCGTGGCAGCCGTCGGAGTCGGCTGCCCCGGCCTGTGCAGCGCCGGCCCGGTGGTGCAGACGCACCCGGACGGGGCCGCGTTCGGCAAGGTCACGGCCGACCACGCCGACGGCATCGTGTCCGCCCTCTCGGGTGGGTCGGCCGGCGCGGTTCGCATCGACCCGCACCAACCGTTCTTCACCAAACAGCTCCGCATCGTGCGGGCGACCGCCGGGCAGATCGACCCCGAGCGGATCGAAGCCTACATCGCCGCCGGCGGGTACGAGGGGCTGTACCGCGTGCTCCAGCGGCGGCCCGACGAGATCGTGGCGGACGTGACCGCTAGCGGGCTGCGGGGTCGCGGCGGGGCCGGCTATCCGACCGGCCTGAAGTGGGCGACCGTGGCGAAGATGCCGCCGGGCCAGAAGTACGTCATTTGCAACGGCGACGAGGGCGACCCCGGCGCGTTTATGGACCGCTCGGTGATGGAGGACGCCCCGCACCAAGTGCTCGAGGGCATGGCCATCGCCGCCTACGCGATCGGGGCGAACCAAGGGTACATCTACGTGCGGGCCGAGTACCCGCTGGCCATCGAGCGGCTCCAGACGGCCATCACCCAAGCGCGGAAGGCCGGGTTGCTCGGCCGCGGGGTTTTCCAGACGCCGTTCGAGTTCGAGGTGGAGATCCGCATCGGGGCGGGGGCGTTCGTGTGCGGCGAGGAGACTGCCCTCATCGCCTCCGTGCAGGGACTGCGGGGCACCCCGCGACCGCGGCCGCCGTACCCGGCCGAGAGCGGGCTGTGGGACCGGCCGACACTCATCAACAACGTCGAGACGTTCGCCACCATCCCCGCCATCCTGCGGAACGGGCCGGCGTGGTTCGCCGCCATCGGCACCGCCACCAGCAAGGGGACCAAGATCTTCTCGCTGACCGGAAAGGTAAAGAACGCCGGGCTGGTCGAGGTGCCAATGGGCACCACCCTACGAGAAGTGGTGGAGCAACTCGGCGGCGGCACGGCCGACGGCAAGGCGGTGAAGGCGGTGCAGACCGGCGGGCCGTCCGGCGGGTGCGTCCCGGCGAGCCTGCTCGACACGCCGATCGACTACGAGTCGCTGGCGTCGATCGGCTCCATCATGGGGTCCGGCGGGATGATCGTCATGGACGATGCCGACCGTATGCCCGAGGTGGCCCGCTTTTTCATGGAGTTCTGTGCCGACGAATCGTGCGGGAAGTGCGTGCCCTGCCGGGTGGGCACCGTCCAACTGCACGGGTTGCTCACCAAGTTGGTAGAGAAGAGGGCCACCCGCCACGACCTCGACACGCTCATCGAACTGTGCCACTTGGTGCGGGACACCAGTCTGTGCGGTCTGGGCCAGTCGGCCCCGAATCCGGTTCTCAGCACGCTGCGGTACTTCGCCGGTGAGTACGAGGCCCTGCTGCAACCGGAGGAGTTCGCCCGCCCGACGCGGCGGTCCGCCGTCCCGCTCACGGTGATCAGTTAGCCCCACGCACGAGCGAGGGACGAACCACCAGCACGAACGGGCGATTCGCTCACTGGAGGCACCGAAGATGGCCGTCGTCACCCTGACCATCGATGACAAGCCGGTGTCGGCGCGAGCCGGGGAGTCGGTCCTCGACGCGGCGAAGGAGGCCGGTATCGAGATACCCACCCTGTGCCACCTGCCCGGCGTGTCCGAGGCGGCCGCGTGCCGGCTCTGTTTGGTGCAGGTGGAGGGCCGCGGACGGTTGCAGGCGGCGTGCGTCACCGCCGCCGCCGAGGGGATGGTCGTCCGCACCCAAACCGACACCCTCCGCGAGTACCGCCGGATGATCCTCGAGTTGCTGTTCACCGAGGGCAACCACGTCTGCGCGGTGTGCGTGGCCAACGGCAACTGCGAGTTGCAAACCCTCGCCGCCGAGCTCGGCATGGACCACGTCCGCTACCCGTACCTGAACCCCGCCCGCCCGGTGGACGTGACCCACAAGCAATACGCCATCGACCACAACCGCTGCATCCTCTGCACCCGGTGCGTGCGGACGTGCGACGAGATCGAGGGCGCGCACACTTGGGACGTGGCCGGCCGTGGCACGTCCTCTCACGTCATCGCCGACATGGGCCAGCCGTGGGGCGAGTCGGTGACGTGCACGTCGTGCGGCAAGTGCGTGCAGTCGTGCCCGACCGGGGCGCTGTTCCGCCAAGGGAGCACGGTGGCCGAGATGACCAAGGACCGCGAGAAACTCGGCGACCTCGTCACCGCACGGAGGGAGAAGAAATGGAGCGTGTGAGGTTGGCCACCGTCTGGCTCGGCGGGTGCTCCGGCTGCCACATGTCGTTCCTCGACTTGGACGAGTGGCTGCTCGACCTCGCCCCGCGGATCGAGCTCGTGTACAGCCCGCTGGCCGACGTGAAGGAGTACCCGGAGGGGGTGGACGTGGTGCTGGTGGAGGGGGCGGTGGCGAACGAGGAGAACCGGCAGATGGCGAAAGTGATCCGCCGAAGGACGAAGGTGGTGGTGTCGTTCGGCGACTGCGCGGTGACCGGGAACGTGACCGCCATGCGCAACCCGCTCGGCAAGAGCTTGGAGGTGCTCCGCACGTCCTATCTGCTCGAATCCGCCGGCACCGGCCTCCGCCTGCCAGACGACCGCGAGATCGTGCCGGTGCTGCTCGACAAGGTGGAACCGCTGCACGCGATCGTTCCGGTGGATCACTACTTGCCCGGCTGCCCGCCGTCGGCTGCCCGGATCAAGGCGGTGGTGGAGGACTTGCTCGCCGGACACGCCCCCAGCCGGGCGGCCGAGGTGATCCGGTTCGGGTGAAATCGCCGTCGGACAGAGGAGCTGCCATGAAACGCATCGTCATCGACCCGGTCACCCGCATCGAGGGGCACGCCAAGATCAGCCTGTTCGTCGGCGACGACGGACGGATCGCCGACGCCCGGTTCCACGTGGTCGAGTTCCGCGGGTTCGAGCGGTTCTGCGTCGGCCGGCCGTTCGGCGAAATGCCCAGCCTCACCGCCCGCGTGTGCGGCATCTGCCCGGTCAGCCACCTGTTGTGTTCTGCCAAGACCGGCGACGGCATTCTGGGCGTCCGCCCGCCGGTCGCGGCTGTGAAGCTCCGCCGCGCCATGAACCTCGGGCAAATCCTGCAGTCGCACGCCCTCAGCTTCTTTCACCTGAGCAGCCCGGACCTGCTGCTCGGGTTCGACAGCGCCCCGGCGAAGCGGAACGTGTTCGGCGTCATTCAAGCTCACCCCGACCTCGCCCGCGCCGGCATCCGGCTGCGGCAGTTCGGCCAAGACGTGATCGAAAAACTCGGCGGGCGGAAGATCCACCCGGCGTGGGCTGTGCCCGGCGGAGTTCGCGAAGCCCCGGGCGAGCAGACGTGCCAAGAACTGCTCGCTGGCATCCCAGAAGCCCGGGCCACGGTGCGGACCGCCCTCGCGTTCATCAAGCAGTACCTCGACACACACGCGGAAGAGGTCGAGGTGTTCGGAAACCACCCGAGCCTGTACATGGCGCTGGTGCGGCCGACCGACCACGGCTGGGAGCACCACGACGGCGTGCTGCGGATCACCGACCACACCGGGCGGGTCGTCGCCGACGACATCGACCCGGCCGACTACCGGCAGCACATCGCCGAACAGGTGGAGCACGACTCGTACCTGAAGTCGCCGTACTACAAGCCGCTCGGCTACCCGGCCGGAGCCTACCGCGTCGGCCCGCTCGCGCGGCTGAACGTGTGCACCGCCATCGACACCCCGCTCGCCGATGCGGAACTGGTGGAGTTCCGCCAGCGGGCCGGCGGGGTGGCCAACTCGGCGTTCCTGTACCACCTCGCGCGGGCCGTCGAGATGCTCGCCTGCACCGAGTGGCTGGAGCGGCACCTGACCGACCCGGAGATTCGCTCCACCCGGCATCGGGCCGAGGCGGGGGTGAACAACTTGGAGGCGGTCGGGTGCAGTGAGGCCCCCCGCGGCACCCTGTTCCACCACTACACGGTGGACGAACACGGGCTGCTGACGTCGGTGAACATGATTATCGCCACCGGGCAGAACAACCTGCCGATGAACCGCACCATCGCCCAGATCGCCCAGCACTACATCCGCGACACCAAGGCCATCCCCGAAGGGTTCCTCAACCGCGTCGAGCACGGCATCCGCTGCTACGACCCGTGCCTGAGTTGCTCGACACACGCCCACGGCCAGATGCCGCTTCACGTCCAACTCGTCGGGGCGGGCGGTGAGGTGATCGCCGAGGCCAAGCGGTGAGCCTACTGCTCGTCGGCATCGGCAACACGCTCCGCCGCGACGACGGCGCGGGGGTGGCCGTGGCGGACCGGTTCGCCGCCCGCCCGGGGGTCCGCGTGCTGGCGGTTCATCAACTCCTGCCGGAGCACGTCGACGATCTGGCCCGGTGCGCCCGAGTGGTGTTCATCGACGCCGCGGTGAGCGGTGCCGGGGTCGGCTTGGAACGAGTCGCGGCGGCGGCCCTCCCGCCCGGCCTCGGGCACACCGGCGACCCGGGGTGGCTGATCGGGCTGTGTGAGGCTCTGCACGGCCGCGCGCCGGAGGCGTGGCT
The DNA here is from genome assembly GCA_022843445.1 of Gemmata sp. Classification (GTDB taxonomy): domain Bacteria; phylum Planctomycetota; class Planctomycetia; order Gemmatales; family Gemmataceae; genus Gemmata. Next base: position 33,959 of record JALHNS010000013.1, on the reverse strand, counting down.
GCTCGCCGTTCCAGCGGACGACCTTGGGTACGGGGAAGGGTTGAGCCCCCGGACCGCCGCCGCGGCCGAGGACGCGGTGCGACTGTTGGCGGGGTGGCTGGACGGTCACACCACGAAGTGACGGAGGGCGGTCACCCGCTTCCGCAACTCGTCCCGGAAATCGGGGTGGGCGATCGAGACGAGCAAGCCGGCCCGCTCCCGCAGGCTCTTTCCGTGTAGGTCCACCGCCCCGTACTCGGTCACCACCCAGTGGACGTGTCCGCGGCTCGTCACCACCCCGGCCCCGGCGTCCAGTTCGGGCACGATGCGAGAAACGGTGCCGCCCTTCGCGGTGCTCGGCAGGGCGATGATCGGCAGCCCGTTCTTCGACCTCGCCGCCCCGCGGATGAAGTCCATCTGCCCGCCGATGCCGGAATAGATGCGGTGGCCGAGTGAGTCGGCGCACACCTGCCCGGTCAGGTCGATTTGCAACGCCGAGTTAATGGCCACCACCCGCTCGTTCTTGCGGATGAGGGCGGTGTCGTTGGTGCGGTCGCACGGGTGGAACTCGACCAGCGGGTTGTCGTCCACGAAGTCGTACAGCCGCCGGCTCCCGTTCACGAAACTCGTCACGCTCCGGCCGGGGTGGACCGCCTTGTACCGGTTCGTCACCGCCCCACAGGCCACTAGGTCCACGAACCCGTCGGTCAGCATCTCCGAGTGGACGCCCAAGTCCTGCTTGTTTTTCAGTCGCGCGAGGACGGCGTTGGGGATGCCGCCGATGCCGAGTTGCAGGCACGCCCGGTCGGGAACGAGGTTGGCCACCAGCTCGCCGATCGCGTCCTCGACCGGGGTGGTCGGTTCGGTCGCGTGCTCGTGCGGCGGGCGGTCGGAGCGGAAGTACGCCGTCAGTCGGTCCACCGGTACCACCGTGTTGCCGTGGGTGCGGGGCATCCGCGGGGTGAGTTCGGCGATGAGCACCGGGGCGGTGTCGGCGGCGGCGCGGGCGCAATCGACGCTCGTGCCGAGCGAGCAGTTGCCGTGTCCGTCGGGCGGGGAGAGGGTGAGCAGCGCCGCGTCGAGCTTGATCCGCCCGGAGGTGAACAGGTCGGGGATGTCCGAGAGGAACACCGGCACGAAATCGGCCCGACCGGCGGCCACCGCTTCGCGGAGCGGCCCGCCTGTGAACAGCGACACCGCCCGGAAGCGGCCGTGCACCGCCGGGGCCACGTGCGGCGCCGGGCCGTCGGTGTGCATGTGGTAGAACGTGACGCGTTCCAGATCCGTGCGTGCGGCGACCGCTTCGAGCAGCGGCGTCGGGGTGGCGGCCGCCCCATGGACGAACACGTTCATCCCGCTTCGAATGGTTAGGGCTGCCTCGGTCGGCGATGCCTGTTCGGCCTGGCTCATGTCACCCACCTGTTCAACACACTGGGTTGCAGGTACTGGCACCGGTTGCGTCGAACCGTTGTGTTCTGTTCGATGAACTCGTGCGGCTGATCGTCGGCGGCGTCCGAGCCGCCATTCTGGTAGCGCATTCCCCTTAAGCGGCCACCGGTCCACGTGCGCATGGGCTCGCCGGGCGAGCCCGAGCACGGATTATTCGGTAGCGAGTGTCTGACGCCGGTTCGGGATTGCAGCCGCGCCATCGCGGTCAGCGGGTATCAACGTCGTCCCCCCGAACAGTTACCGTGTCGAACTTCCGCGCGCGACATTCACCCCGCGAGCAGCTCGCGGAACAGCGTTGCCAGCCTACGATTTCTAGTAGATTTCGCAGTTGGCAGCGCGATGTGACGCTCTCGCATCAGTTCGCAGTCGTGCGCTCGAGTGAATTCCGGCACACAAGGGCGCGACAGCACAGTGCCGCCCGCGGGTCACGGGCGGGTGCCCGCGTCGGCGACGGGCACTGGCCGGTGCCGCTGAACCATCGCGCCGAAGCCCCCGAGGTTCCACGGCCCGATGCGCCGTTGGCTCAGATCGACCTCGTGCGTTATTGCGGTGCCGCCGAGCGCGGCCAAGAGAACGAGCAGCGCCGCAGGGCGCGACCGGACGTTCGGACTCATGCGCGGGCTCCGTGGCGACTCCAACGGGCGCGACTCAAGCGAGGACGTCTGTCACGACGCGGGCGGGGCGGCCGTCGGTGAGGCGCTGCGCGCGGCCGTTGTGGTGGTACACGAGCTTCGTGTGATCCAGCCCCAGCAGGTGCAGGACCGTCGCTTGGAAGTCGTTGGGCGTGACGACGTTCACCGCGGCCTTGTGGCCGACCTCGTCCGTTTCGCCGTAGGTGATGCCGGGCTTGATGCCGCCGCCGGCGAGCCAGCAGGTGAAGCCCTGCCCGTTGTGGTCGCGGCCGGCCTGCGCGTTCAGTTCGCCCTCGCACACCGGGAGCCGGCCGATCTCGCCGCCCCAGTGAACCAGCGTGGAATCGAGCAACCCGCGCTGCTTGAGATCTTTCACGAGCGCCGCGGCCGGTTGGTCGGTCCGCTTGCAGATCGCCGGCAGCCCGTCTTTGATCGTGGTGTGGTTGTCCCACGGCTGGTTGGCGAGGAAGATTTGCACGAACCGCACGCCGCGCTCGACCAGCCGCCGCGCGATCAGGCACCTGGTGCCGTACTCGCGCGTTTCGGGCCGGTCGAGGCCGTACATCGCCCGCACGCGCTCCGGTTCGCGGGTCACGTCGAGCGCGTCTTTCGCCGCGGTCTGCATCGCGGCGGCGAGTTCGTAACTGGCGATGCGGGCTTCGAGGTCCGCTTCGCCCGGTCGGCCCGCGAGGTGCCGGCGGTTGAGTTCGGCGAGCAGGTCGAGGTTCTGGCGCTGCACGTCCGGCGCGACGTCCGCCGGCGGGTCGAGGTTCAGAATGCGCGGCTCTTTGGGGCGCAGCACCGTGCCCTGATAGAGCGGCGGAAGGAACCCGCAGTTCCAGTTGTGCGCCGCGTCCACCGGCGGCCCGGCCGGGTCGGAGAGCACCATGTACGCGGGCAGGTTCTGCGCTTCGCTGCCCAGCCCGTAGGCGATCCAACTGCCCATCGTCGGCCGGCCGGTGATTCCGGCGATGCCGCCGTGGAAGTAGCGGATCGACACCTCGTGCCCGTTGGCCCCGGTGTGCATCGAGCGGATCACCGCAATGTCGTCCACGACGCCCGCGGTGTGCGGCAGCAGTTCGCTGATCTCGGTGCCGCACTTGCCGTGCTTGGCGAACTTCCACGGGCTGCCGAACAGCTTCTTGCTCGCGCGGTTCACGAAGCTGTACTGAACGTTCCCCGCGTACTCCTTGCCGCTGTTCTTCGTCAGCTCCGGCTTGGGGTCGAACAGGTCCACGTGGCTCGGCCCGCCGTGCATGAACAGCGAGATCATCGCCTTCGCCTTGGGCGCGAAGTGCGGTTGGCGCGGCGCGAGGCTGGCCGGCAGATTCTCGCCGGGCTTGCTCGGGCCGTCGGCGGCGAGCAGGCCGTCGCGGTGGAGCAGGTGCGCCAGCGCGTAGAACCCGACCCCGGCGGACGTGTGCGCGAGGAACGAGCGCCGCGTGGCGAGCGGGTTAATCGACATAGAGGAACTCGTTGGAGGCGAGAAGTTGCTGGCAGAGGTTGGTCAGGGCGGCGAGTTCCGCGTCCTTCGCTTTGCTCCGGTGCGCGGCGGTTTGCGCCGCGATAAATGCCGCGCCGAGTTTCACTTCGTCCGCGCTCGGGGCGCGCAGGTACGCGAGCCGCCACGCGGTTTCGGCGAGCTTTTCGGGGGCGGCCCCCGGCTTCGCTTCGGTGCGCACGCGGGCCGCGAGGTGCCCGGCTTGCTTCCGCACGAAATCGCCGTTCAGAAGCACCAGCGACTGCGGCGCGGTGGTCGTGCTGTTCCGGCGGTCGCAGTTCGGCTCCAGCGCCGGCGCGTCGAACGCGGACAGGAACGCGACCGGCTTGGTGCGCCGGACTTGGAGGTAGACACTGCGCCGCGGCTTGTCGTCCGGGGCGTCGGTGTCGCCCAGCGCGCCCTCGGCGACCGGCACCGGCGGGCCGAACGCGGTGGGGTCGAGCCGTCCGGCGGCGGCGAGCATCCGGTCGCGCACCGCTTCGGCTTCGAGCCGGCGCACCGCGTAGCGCCCATAGAGCGCGTTCCCGCGGTCCGCGGTGTCTTTGGTCGCGTCGCGCGCCGACGACTGCCGGTAGGTCGTCGAGGTCATCAGCAGTTTGTGGAACTGCTTCAAGCTCCAACCGCGCTTAGGGAGTTCGGTAGCGAGCCAGTCCAGCAGTTCCGGGTGCGTGGGCAGTTGGCCGAGTTTGCCGAACTCGCCCGGCGTGTCTACGATACCGCGCCCGAAGTGGTGCATCCAGATGCGGTTCGCCAGCACGCGCCCGAACAGCGGGTGCTCGCCGGTGGTGAGGTGCTCGGCCCACGCGAGCCGGCGCCCGGTGCTCTGGTCCGGCGCGGCCTTCGCGCTCGCCTCGAACCGTTTGCCCTCTGGGGCGGCGACGGTCAGATCGGCCGGCACGAGCGCCGCCCCCTTCGGCTGCCGCGCGTCCCCGCGGTGGTACAGCTTTGTCTCCGGGACGCGGCCCGGCACTTCGGCCGTAACGGCGACGAAGCCTTCCGGCGGCCGCTCGGCGCGCTTCGCGGCGATCTTCGCTTGCTCCGCCTTGAGTTCGTCCGCGACCTTCTGGTTGTACTGGTACAGAGTGCCCGGCGTGACGTTCAACTTCGGGTTACTCGCGACCAACTTCTTCTGCTCTGCGGTGCGCTTCGCGTCGGGCGCGTCGAACGCGGCCTTGAGCGCGTCGCGCTCGGGCGCGGGGAACTTCTCCAACTCTTTCTCGAACGCGGCGCGCACGGCGGCGGTTTGCTTCGCGCTGAGGGCGACTTGCATCTTGTCCGCTTCGGCGCTGACCGCGGCGGCCTTCGCGCGGTCGGCATCGGTGTAGAGCGACACGAGGCGCTCGCCCGGTTTGCGCCACTTGCCCGGGTCGAGCGCCGGCTCGAAGACCGCGCGCAACTCGTAATAGTCGCGCTGCGGGATCGGGTCGTACCGGTGGTCGTGGCACTGCGCGCAGCCGACCGACGAACCCAGCAGGCTGCTCGACACCACCTTCAGCACGTCCGTCACCACTTGTTCGGCGTCGGTCGCACCGGTGGTGGTGCCGTCCGGGGCGGCGCGCAGGAACCCGGTCGCGGCGAGCAGTTCCACCTGCTCGGGCTTCAGGTTCGTCCACGGGCGCGGAACGAGTTCGTCGCCCGCGAGCTGTTCGACCACGAACCGGTTCAGCGGCTTGTCGGCGTTGAGGGCGCGAATGACGTAGTCGCGGTACCGCCACGCGTGCGGGCGCACGGTGTCGGCGTTGCCGTCGCCGTCGCTGTCGGCGTAGCCCGCGGCGTCGAGCCAGTGGCGGCCCCACCGCTCGCCATAGTGCGGACTCGCGAGCAACCGGTCGAGTACCTTTTCGTAAGCGTCCGCGGTAGTGTCGTTCACGTACGCGTCAATTTCTTTCTGTGTGGGTGGAAGGCCGGTAAGGTCGAACGTCGCGCGGCGGATGAGCGTGGCGCGGTCGGCGTCGGGGTTGAAGTCGAGGTTCTTCTCGCGCAACTTCGCCAGCACGAACGCATCGACGGGATTGCGGACGCGCGCGCTCGGGTCGGCGCCCGCGGGGACCGCGGGGCGCTTCAGCGGTTGGTAGAACCAGTACGCGCGTTCCTCGGCGGTGATGCCGAGGCCCGGCGGGAGCGCCGCGGGTTCGTCGCGCAGCACGGGCGCGCCGGCGGCGATCCACTTCTCGATCACCGCGATTTGGTCCGCCGGCACCTTCTTCTCTCCGGGCGGCATGTCGCCGGATTTCATCCGCTGAACGAGCAGGCTCTTGCCGGGGTCTTTGGCGACGAACCCGGGGCCGGTGACGCCGCCGGTGAGCGCGAACCGCCGCAGGCGCAGGTCCAACCCGCCCGGTGCTTTCTCGCGCCCCCCGTGGCAGTCGAGGCAGTACGCCTTCAAGATCGGGCGCACGTGCTGCTCGAACGTGACCGGCGGTTCCGCCGCGGGCCGGGCGGCGCGCGCGTCCGCGCGGGCCGCACCAGTGAGAACCAACCCCGCGAGGAGGTAGCGTGTGAGCATGTCGGGAGCGCGTGAGGTGGGAGCAGGGTGGGATATTTGATTATCGCCAACGCCGGCCCGCGATCAAGCGGAAAGGCCTCCACGAACGGATACGATTTCGAACTGCCGCGCGCGCCAACGGGCGCGCGCTCGTCTCGCGCGAAAGTCTGAAGTTCCCCACGAAAGTGAAAAGTGATTACGCGCTTCGGGCGCGGGGCGATTCGCGGGTGCGCGCGCGTGCCCGCGGCCGGTGCGCGGTGTGCGCGACAGTTGCACGCATTGTATACGTGCGTTCAAAGTCGGTCAAGGCGCGAACGCGCGTTCCGCGCGACCGCCTACTTCCGGTGGCACACCCGACCCGGCCGAGCGGTTGGTGCGCCTGTACCACGCGCGGTGGGAACCGGAACTGGCGCTGAGCGCTGTGAAGGCGTAACTGTCGGGTCGGGTGACGCAGGTGCGGGCGCTCGAGCCGGTGCGCGCGGCGGCCCGGCGATTCCGTGCCCGCTCGTGAATAACTACTCGCAACAACCCGGCGATGCGGGTATGCTCACATTCCATCGGCCGACGCGTTGCGTTCCCGCCTGTACCCGCCACTCTAACCCGTCTCGGATGCCGACATGATTTCTGTCCTCGGTAGCGCGAGCTCCGCAACCGGCCGCGCGTCGCGCCGGGAACTCCTGACGATCGGCGCGCTGGGGCTGGGTGGTCTGTCACTTCCGGGTCTGTTGAGGGCGGAACGGGCCGCTGGGATCCGCACGTCCCACAAGGCGGTCATCATGATCTACTTGGTTGGCGCGCCGCCGCACCAAGACATGTACGACCTGAAGATGGACGCGCCCGCGGAGGTCCGCGGCGAGTTCAAGCCGATCAACACGAAGGTGCCCGGGATCCAATTCTGCGAGCACCTGCCGAAGCTGGCGTCCATCGCGGACAAGCTGATCCCGCTCCGCTCGGTTCACGGGTCGCCCAGTGGCGACCACGACTCGTTCATCTGCTACACCGGTCGAACGGTGCAGAAGCAGCCGCCCGGCGGCTGGCCCTCGCTCGGCTCGACCGTCTCGAAGGTGCTCGGCGGGTCGAACGCCTCGGTGCCGCCGTTCGTCGGGCTGGCCCCCGACGCGGGCCACCCGCCGTACGGGTCGCCCGGCCACCCGGGGTTCCTCGGGGTCGCGCACACCGCGTTCCGGCCGTCGGGGCCGATCCGCGAGAATCTCGCGATGAACCCGAGCAACGCGGTCCACCTGTCGGACCGGATGGGGTTGCTGGAGGGGTTCGATCGCGCCCGCAGTGACCTCGACGCGAAGGGGGCGTTCGACGGGCTGGACGCGATCCGGCGGCGGTCGCTCGAACTGCTGGCCTCCGGCAAAATCGGGGAGGCGCTCGACCTGTCCAAAGAGCCGCTGGCCGTTCGCGAGCGGTACGGCAAGGGCGACCCCAAGAACTACGGCGACGGTGCGCCGCGGAACCTTGAGCACTTCCTCATGGCCCGCCGGCTGGTCGAGGCCGGGGCGCGGGTGGTGACGTTGAACTTCGGCCGGTGGGACTTTCACAGCAACAACTTCAGCGAGTGCAAGAACACGCACTTCCCGTGGTTCGACCACGGGATGCACGCGCTGATCACGGACCTGCACGACCGGGGGCTGGCCGACGACGTGGCGGTGGTGGCGTGGGGCGAGTTCGGCCGCACCCCGCAGATCAACAAGGACGCCGGCCGCGACCACTGGCCGCAGGTGGGCGGCGGGTTGCTCGCGGGCGGCGGGTTCCGGACCGGGCAGGTGATCGGGGCCACCGACCGGACCGGCGGGACGATCACCCGGCGCCCGGTCCACTTCGGCGAGGTCCACGCGACCCTCTACCGCCACTTCGGGATCGACCCGCACGCGGTCACCCTCCCGGACTTCACCGGCCGCCCACACTACTTGGTCGACGACTGGAAGGCCCTGCCCGAAGTCATTTGACCCGCGGCTCACACGCGCGCAAGGCGAGGGGGGCATTCCCCGGCGGCCCGCCTGCGTGATCGAGGGGAGATCGCTTCAACACGATTCGTATCAGAGTGCGGCTATTCGCCCGCACACCGCCTGCAGCCAGCGCGCCGCCGCGGCACCGTCTGCAACGCGGTGATCGAAGGTCAAGCTCAAAGATAGCGTGCGCCCCGCAACGACCTGACCGGCGCGGACAACCGGTTCCTCCACGATCCTACCGACGCCGAGGATGCCAGCCTGTGGCAAGCTGAGGATCGGCGCGAACGCATCGATCCCGAACGTGCCAAGGTTGGTGACGGTAAATGTCGCCCCTTCTAGGTGCTGTTGGGTCAGCCGGTCGGCTCGGGCGTCCGCAATGAGTTGCCGCGTCCGGGCCGCAACTTGATCGAGGCTCAACTGATCTGCGTCCCGGACCGCGGGTGCGAGTAGGCCCAGTTCAGTGTCGACCGCTAGGGCGATGTGGACGCCGTCGTACTGGTAAATTCCGTCGCGGTGCCAGCAGGCGTTGAGTTGCGGTTGCTCGCGCAAGGTGCGGGCGACCAGATGGATGAGGATGTCGTTGTAACTCGGCGGCGCTCCGTTGGCGGATTGCTTCAGATGGTCTCGGAATGCCACCAGTGGGCCGGCATCGACCTTCGTCGTGATCGTGACGGGAGCGGCTTGCGTTACCCCCGCGACCATCCGGTGAGCGATGACGAGCCGTCGTTTGGATGCGGGTGTGTGCGTTCCCGGTGACGCGGGCGTCGTCGCGGGTGGTGCCGAAGGACGCGGGGCTGGCAGGCGGTTCACGACGTCGCGTTCGCGGATTCGGCCGTCGCGCCCGGTTCCCGGTAGCGACGCCCAGTCGACGCCCAGATCCTTCGCACGTCGGCGCGCTCGTGGGGTGGCGATCGGCCGGGGCGCGCGCGAGGGGGTCGGCACCGGCTGCACCGCGGCCCGTTGCACGTCTTCGCAGATCACGCGGCCCGTCGGATCGGGAGTCGGCACGGCGCTCAGATCGATACCGAGCCGTCGCGCCAGTCGTCGGGCGGCCGGACCAGCGGCACGCGGCAACCTGCCGGCGAGGCCGGGCGGTGCGGGCGCCATCAATGGCGCTGCTTGAGGGAGGGCCGGCCGCACCGAGGTCGGCGCGGGTTCGCCCGCGGCCAAAAGGAAGCCGACCACTTGGCCAACCTTGACGGTCTCTCCCGTTCGCGGCGCGTCGGGGGGAATGCACAGGTAGCCCGTGTCGAGCGCTTCGATCTCCTGAGCGGCCTTCTCGCCCTCGAGCGAAAAGAGCGGATCGCCGGCGCGGACCGTCTCGCCGGGCGATTTCAACCACGCGCCGAGAACGCCTTCTTCCATCGACCACCCGAGGCGCGGGATCGTGATTTCGTGCGGCACGGTACTACTCCTCCGTTAGATCTCGCACCGCGCGGACGATCTGCGCCACATCGGGAACGACGGCCTTCTCCAACGCGGGGGCGTACGGAGTCGGAGCGAAGGCACCGTGCAGCCGTTTGATGGGTGCATCGAGGTCGTTGAACCCCGCGTCCGCGACGCGAGCGGCGATCTCGGAGGCGAACCCGCACGGGCCGAACGCCTCGTCCACGATCAGCAACCGGCCCGTCTTGGCGACCGATTGCAAGATGCTCTCGGTGTCCAACGGCGACACCGTTCGCGGGTCGACGACTTCGACCGATACGCCCTCGCTCGCCAACGTCTCCGCGGCCCTGAGTGCGTGTTGAACCATCAGGGACAGCGCGACCACCGTCACATCGGTTCCCGGCCGCACGACACGAGCTCGCCCGAAGGGGATCTCGTAGTGCTCCTCCGGCACCGGCCCCTTGGTCTGCATCAACTCGCGGTGTTCGAGGAACAGCACCGGGTCGTCGCACCGCAGCGAGTGCGCCATCAGGCCCTTGGCGTCGAACGGGTTCGACGGCAGCGCCACCCGCAGGCCCGGAACGTGCGCGTAGATCGAATGGTACATCCCGGAGTGGTGCGTCGCCGCCGAGTGCCCCGCGCCGCCGCACCCGCGAAGTAGCACCGGCATCTTCAGCCGACCGCTACTCATGTATTGCATCTTCGCAATTTGGTTGACGATCTCACCGAACGAATCGTTGATGAAGTCGATAAACATGAAGTCGATGACGGGCCTCGTCCCGGTCATGGCCGCGCCACAGGCAAGGCCGACGAAGCCGCGCTCGCAGATCGGCGTGTCGCACACGCGCTCGGCACCGTACTTCGCGTACAGGCCTTGAGTCGTCGTGAAGTTGCCGCCGCGCGCGCCGATGCCTTCGCCCATGACGAAGATCGTCGGGTCGTGCGCCATCGCGTGGTCGAGGGCTTCCACCGTGGCCGCAACGAAGGTGCGTTCGCGTGCGGCGGTCGTCCGCGCTGGCTCAACGACTCGTCGCGGTTCGGCGTACACGTGCGCGGTTGCTAAAGCGGGCTCCGGCCCGGCGCTGGCTTCCGCGAACTCCTTCGCCTGTCGAACCAGTTCCGCCACTTCGGCTTCGATTTCCGCGAAACGCGAGCTCAACTCCGCGTGCCGTTCGGCCAACCGGCGAATCGGGCAGCGCTCCTTCCAACGCGCGACATCTTCGCGCGTCCGATAGGTGAAGTCGCTCATGCCTTCCGCGTGGGCGCGGGTGCGGTAGGTTTTGCACTCGATGAGCGTGGGCCCGCCGCCGGCGCGGGCGCGGGCCACGGCCGCGCCCGCCACTCGGTAGATCTCGAAGACGTCGTTGCCGTCGACTTCGAACCCCGGCATGCCGTAGTTCGCGGCGCGGCGCCCGACGTCGGGGGTGCCGCTGGCGTAGGCGAAGGGCACCTCGGTGGCGAACTGGTTGTTCTCGCAGACGAACAGCGCCGGCAGTTTCCAGATGCTGGCCATGTTCAAGCCTTCGTGGAAGGCGCCGTTGTTGACGGCCCCGTCCCCGAAGAACGCCACGCCCACCGTGCCGTTCTTCAACAGCTTGGAACTGTAGCCGCCGCCGCACGCCTGCAAAATGCACGGGCCCACGATCCCGCTCGTGCCCATCATCCCGATCTCGGGCGAGAACAGGTGCATGCTCCCGCCCCGGCCGCGCGAGCAACCGGTCGCGCGACCGAACAGTTCCGCGATCAGCTCGCGCGGCGGCATCCCCTTGGCCAGCGCGTGACCGTGCCCGCGGTGCGTGCTGAAGACCGAATCTCGCGCGGTGAGATGGGCGCACACGCCGACCGCGATCGCCTCCTGCCCGACGTAGGTGTGGCACGCGCCGTGGATCAGCCCGCGCTGGTGGCAGCGCGCGAGTTCCTCCTCGGTCTGCCGGATGACCTGCATGGTGCGGTACAGCGCGAGAAGCTGTTCATCATTTGGAGGGGCCGGGTGTGTCATGAGTGGCTACTTCTTCTCCGGAAGAAACGATTGAACCGCGCGCCCCTCGTGGCCGGGTGTGCCGCCCGCGTTCATCGCCGTGTTGCCGCCGTCCAGCGGGATGACCGCCCCCGTGATCCACGACGAGGCATCGGACGCGAGGAACACCGCCAGCCCCATGATGTCGCTCGGCCGGCCGAGACGCCCGACGGGGATGCCGCGGAGGAATCGCCCCTCCAGGGTCGGGTCGGCCTGCATCCGCGCGGTCAGACCGGGATTGACCACCTGTGCCGGTGTGACGCAGTTCACCCGCACCCCGCGGTGGCTCCACTCGGTACTGAGTTCGCGGGTCATCTGCACCACCGCGCCCATCGCCATGCTGTAGGCGATGTGCCCGCGGCCGAGGGCCGTGGAACTGGCGAGCGAGCCGATGTTCATGATCGATCCGCGGCCCTGTGCGAGCATGCGCCGGCCCGCTTGCTGGCACATCGCGAACCGGCCCACAACGAGGTTTTGCAGCACGCGGTGCAGATCGGTGATCGTGAGGTCTTCGGGTTTGGAGAGGTGCCCGTCGCCGGCGATGTTCCCGAGGAAGTCGACCCGCCCGAACTCGGAATCGACTCGGCGGAACAAGTCTGCGACCGCTTCCGGATTCGAGACATCGTCGCCGAATGCGACGGCGCGCCGGCCGGGGCCGCGGATGCGCTCGGCGGTCGCTTCCGCGCCGGCCAGATTGCGATCGACCAACACGACGTGCGAGCCGTGCTCGGCCAGCGCCAGCGCGGTCGCCTGCCCCAGTCCTTGGGCGGCCCCCGAAACTACGGCGACGCGTCCCGCCAACGAAAACAGTTCACTGGTCATGCCGATGGCCTCCCCTAAGGGGGTGTGTCGGGAACGATGAACGGATCGTCGCCGCGGTCAGCACAGCCCCCCCCAACAGGATGCCGGCCATCGCCCACAGGCCGAGTTGGCCCAAGATCGTCGCTCCGAAGAACCCGCCGATGTTGGCGACCGAGTTGATCAGCGCGATGCCGCCGGCGGCCGCGGCTCCAGAGAGGAACGCACTGGGGAGCGTCCAGAAGACCGGGAGCATACTCATCATGCCGGCCTGTGCGACGCACAGCCCTGTCAGCGCGACCGCCGGCACCGGCCCCCAAGCCACCAAGCCCCACCCGGCGGCCGCCGCCAGCGCCGAGCCGGTGAGGTGCCAGCGGCGATCGCCCGTGCGGTCGGAGTTGATGCCGACGAGCACCATGGCGATGATCGCACACAGGTGGGGCAGTGCCGTCAACAGCCCGATTTGGAAGTGCGTCGCTTGCTGATACTGCTCCCTCACCAGCGTCGGGAAGTACGCCCCGCCCGCGTTCGTCCCGACCGCGACCGTGAAGTAGATCGCGATCAGCAGCCACACCCGCGGTTGGAGCATCGCCTGCCACCGGTCCGGGCCGTGTTGGTGCCGGCGGACCCGCTCTTCCTCGGCCATTCGCCGGATCAACCATTCGCGCTGCTCGTCGGTCAGCCAGTGCGCGTCTCGCGGGGAATCCTTCAGGACGAAGAGTACGGCCACTCCGACCACCGCAGTCGGGATGCCTTCGAGCAGAAACAGCCACTGCCAGCCGTACAGGCCGGACGCGCCGTTGAACTCGTCCATGATCCAGCCGGAGACCGGGTTGCCGAGGACGTTCGAGGCGCCGATGGCCAGCATGAAGAAGGCGGTCATCTTGGCCCGCTCGCGATCCGGGAACCAGTTCGAGAGGTAGTAGATGATGCCCGGGAAGAACCCCGCCTCGGCGACGCCGAGTAGCACCCGCAACGCATAAAAGGTCCAGACATCCTGAGCGAACATCGTGGCCGCGGAGACCAAACCCCAACTGACCATGATGCGGGCGATCCAGATTCGCGCCCCGATCCGCTTCATCAGCAGATTGCTGGGCACCTCAAAGAGGATGTAGCCGAGGTAGAACATCCCGTACCCGAGGTCGAACGCCGCCTTGCTCAGGCCGAGGTCGTCCTGCATCGCCAACCGGGCGAACCCCACGTTCGCCCGGTCGAGGATGTTCAAGACGTACAGCAAGCACACGAACGGCACGATTCGCCGGGCGACCGCGCGGAGCGTCGTGCGTTCGAGGTCGTGCGTCACGGCGCGTCCTCAGTACAAGACGATGGCCCGTCCCGGGCCACCGTGACAGTTGCGCACCTTCACCGCCGCGAACAGGAAGTACGCTCCCTTCGCGGGGATCGTGTCGACGTTCACCAGCATCTCGACACCGACCATCTCCCGGCTGCCCAGCGCCCAGTAGGTCATTAGCGCGCGCCGCGGGTCAACGCCACCGAGGTCGGGGGCGTCGCTCGCGACGCACCGGATCCCCTTCTCCTTGAGATAGACGATGGCATCGGGCCCCGGGGCGGGCCAGCCTTCCGCCTTGCCGGAGAGCGGGTCGAGCCACATCCCCGCGTCGGCCGGTTCGGGCTTGAGGTGCTTGTCGGTGTGCCCGGTCCGGAAGATCACCACGTCGCCGGCGCGAAGCGCGCGGGTGTCGCGTTCGTAGGTCTTGATGTGCTCGACGGTGACTTCCGGGGACGCGGGCCAGTCGCGTTGTTTGGTCGTTCCGGAGAGCGCGCGGACGTCGATCACGCGGGCTTCGCCGCAGGTCCACTCGAGCGGCACCTTCTCGGTCGTCATCTTGCTGGCACCGCGTTTACCGTACTTCTTCTCGTACTGATCCAGCCAACCGCGGATCTCCGGCTCGTAGTCGACCGGTTCATTCGTCTCCGGGAGTGCGTAGGCCGGCGGAACGAGATGCGTGCCCGCCATCGCATCCATGAGGTGGCCGTGGTGCCACATGTCGAGATACTTCGAGTACAGGAAATCGACCTTCAAGTAGACTTGGCGGTGATTCCCCGTGCCGATGCCGGGCGAAGTCAGGGGCAACTTCGGCGACAATGTTGGCGACAGGTCGATCGCCCGTTTCTTCTGGCACGACTCGATCAGTCGCTTCGGCAGATCGCCGCCGACGACCGAGAACGCCCGCCCTTCGCCGTAGGGACCGCCCTCGTGTTTCGGGCCGAGGAAGCAGTAGAACGCGCCGGTCGCCGGGAGCTCGCCGAGGTTGGTTGCACCTTCGGTCCAGATCATCCCGTATTTCAGACCGGCGTAGTGGGTCGGTTCGGCGAGATCGGGCAGCGGCCCCATGCTGGCACTGTCGGTGCCAAGTGCCAGCACGCCGCGCTTGCCCAGGAACTCCATGCAATCCGGGTCGGGGTCGGGGTAGCCCGGGGCTTTGCGGTCGAGCACATCGGCGATGAACCGGCGGCCTTCGGGCAGCGGGCGATAGTACTTGTCCGAGTAGCCGCTCCGGAACAGCACGATGTCGCCGGGGCGCACCTTGCGGTGCCGCGTCTCGAACCGCTCGACGTGCTCCGGCTTCACCAACGGGCTGACGCCCTTGGGGGCCTTGTCGAGCAGGTCGCGCACGTCGACGACGCACGCTTCACCTCCGAACTGCCACGGCTCGATCTTGTCCGTGTAGGCTAGGCCCAACGGACCCGACTTCTCGCGCTTCAAGTCCGGCCGCGCGACCGAGTGCGGGGGCACGTCGAGTTGCGTTCCGGTGTTCCCGTCGATCAGCAGAACATCGACGTTGTACGCCGACTCGGGACCGATCTTCCGCTGATGGGTGATCGCGAACCGCGGGAACGGGTGGCTCGGCCAGGTGCACGGGTACTCCGGAGCGACGAGGAGCGAATGGTCGACGAAATGCGGTTCCCCGCCCGCCGCATCGCCGGAGTTGCCGAAGGCGACAACAACGGCGACGTACAGAGTGGCCTTGGGGAGAGAAACCCGCGCGGGTGCCCCGCGGTTCGACGTCATGGCACATCTCCCTCTGCTGCGACTGGGTTCGTCGGCACGCCGATCCCGTTGGTTCGGCGGTAATAGGCGAGCGTCCGGGCGATGCCGCTGGCCAGCGAAGTCGGCTCCCAGCCGGGCAGCACCTGGCGAATGTCGCGGGGCGCCGGCGGGACGTTCGACGGAATCGCAGGGCCGGAAGCCGTGATGCGCCCGGTCGCACCGGGACAACACCGCTGGATGTGTTGAACGATCTCGTGCGTGGCCGCTGGCTCACCGGGCAGGTCGGCAACGGTCGCTCCCGCCGGGCACTCCAGAACGCCCCGAACGAACGCGCGCGCGACATCCTCGACGTAGTCGTAGCCGGCGATGCCGGTGTAGCCGATCTCGTAGTTCTCGCCGCGAACCGCCGCCCGACACGCCAGCGACGGCCCGGCGGTCAGCCCGGATTCGCGCTCGGGCCCGTACACCACGTGCGGCCGAATCGCCAACGAGCGCAGCCCGAAGTGCCGCCAGTACTGGCCCGCGATCGCATCCACCGCCTGCTTGAACGCGCCGTAAAACATCGGGGGCTGCGAATCCGCGGAGCCGTCTTCGCCGTAAACGGCGTAGGAGCTGGCGAACGAAATCGCTCGGACCGATCCCGCGAGGCGGACCGCGTCGAAGACCGCCGTGCTCCCCAAGACGTTCACCTCGCAACCGCGAAACGGATCCAGCTGACAGTCCGGCGTCAGGAGCGCGGCCAAGTGGACGACGTGGGAGACGCCGTGCGTCTCGATCAAGGCCCGGATCGCGTCGCGGTCGGTTAAGTGCGTCTCGGCGAAGTGAACGTCCTTCGCCTTCGCTCCGATTACACGCGACCAACGCCCGGTCGCCGGCCGAACGTCGAGGGCCACCACTTTCGCATCGCGGTCGAGCAGTTCGCGCAACACCCACGATCCGATGAACCCACCGGCCCCAGTTACCAGCACCCGAGTCGCGTTCATCGGGTCACCCCGTTCACGACGTTCGGCAGCGGTTCGCCCCGCAGGGCCCTCACCGCGATTGTTGCTGCCGTCTCGCGGAGGGTTCGCACGGCTTTGGGACTGGCCGACGCGATGTGCGATGCCGCGATGACGTTCGGCAGCGACCGCAACGGGCTGTCGGCCGGGATCGGCTCGGGATCGCAAACGTCGAGGGCCGCAGCGGAGACCTGCCCCGACTCCAACGCGGCCACGAGAGCGGGGGTGTCGATCAAATCGCCGCGTGCCAGATTTACCACCACAGCGCCGCGCCTCATTCGGCCGAGGGTGTCGGCGTTCAGCAACTTCTTCGTCTGCGGTGTCGAGGGGCAGTGCAGGGTCACGATGTCGGACTCGGCCAACAGAGCGTCGAGAGCGACCGGTTCGCAACCGGCGGCGCGCACCGTGTCGGAGGGAACAAGTGTGTCGTGGACGAACCGCCGACACTTGAACGGGGCGAGGCGCGAGGCGACTTCGCGTCCGATACGACCGAAGCCGACCAACCCGACCGCCTGATCGCGCAGCGTCCGCAACCGGTCGATCGGCGTCGCCAGCCCCCACTTGCCCTCTCGCACGAACAGCGTGTTGGGCACGACCTGTCGGGTGACGCCCAGAATGAACGCGAGGGCGTGATCGGCCACCTCGTCGATGCAGTAATCCGGCACGTTGCAGACCGGAATGCCGCGCGCGCGCGCCGCTTGCAAATCGATGTTGTCGACGCCGATGCCGTACCGCACGATCACCCGAGCTCGCCGCATCGATTCGATGACGTCCTCACTGATCGCTGCGAACTGCGCGATCACCGCCTCGGCGTCGGTAACGAGCGCCTTCAGTGCCGCGCCCCCTTTGTCGTTGCCGGCACGGAGTTCGATCCCGGCGGCGCGGAGGATGGCCTCCTCGATCTCCAGCGAGGGGAACGTGTAGTCGGTGACGGCCACGACAGGCATGGGGTACCCGGCGCACTTGACGGGATCAGATTGTCAGATAAACTAACAGCACGCCACCGAACCGTCAACGCGGCACATCCGAGACAGACGAGTTCCCGCTATGCAAGCGCTGCGGCGCCCGAAACTCCGCGACCAAGCCGCCGAGCAAATCAAGCAGTACATCGTCTCGAACAAGCTGGCCCCCGGGGATCGATTGCCCACGGAAACTCAGCTCGCCGAGACACTCGGCGTGAGCCGACTGAGCGTGCGCGAGGCGACCAAGGCGCTCGAATTCCTCGGCATCGTCGAATCCAAGACCGGCGTCGGGCTGACCGTCGGCCGCATCGACATGGGGCGGGTGACCGAACACCTCGGCTTCCATTCCGGCCTGCTCGACGTCGACCCGCAGCAACTGATCGATAGCCGGGTGGTCCTCGAAACGGGGGTCCTGCCGCACGTCGCCCGCAACGTGGCGGCCAACCCCGCGATCGAAACGGGGCTCCGCGCGTTGGCCGAGCGATTTCGAGCCGCCCGCGATCTCAAGAGTTGGATCGAACTCGACATCCAGTTCCACCGCACCCTGCTCGAAGCGAGCGGGCTGAAGCCCCTGATGGCGTTCGGCGACTTGCTGAACGTGTTCTTTCAGCGGTTCCGTGAGAGCGTCAAGCGCGCGGAATGGCATGCCGGCATTGAGAGCCACCGTCGGTTGGTCGATTTGCTCGCCACGGGGCGGGTCCCCGAGGCCACCGAGGAACTGCGGAAGCACATCGAGAGCCACAAGGGGAGGTTGCCGTGATCCACGTCATCGCCACCATCGAACTCGCGCCGGGAACCCGTGACGCGTATCTGGCCGTGTTCCGCAAACTCGTTCCCGAGGTTCGTGCCGAGAAGGGCTGCATCGAATACGGCCCCGCGATCGACTCGCGAACCGATCTGTCCAATCAGGCCACAATCGGCCCTGACAAGGTCGTCGTCGTGGAGAAGTGGGAGAACCTCGCCGCGCTCAAGGCGCACTCGGCCTCGCCGCACATGCAGGCGTACCGCGTCAGCGTCAAAGACTACGTTTGCGGCGTGCATTTGCTCGTACTCGATCCGGCCGAATAAGTTCGACCGCAGTCGGTGCCCGCGGTAGAACGCGGTGGGGTCGGTGCCGGGGTGCGCGAGCGGCGGCGACGTCCCGGCGGAGCTACCGCGGGGGTGCCCCCGAGCCGCCCGCGGGCGCGGGAGTCCGTAGGATCGGACGGGTGCGCGGCGCGGGCGGGCCGGAGCCAGCGGAGTACCCACGGGACCTTGTCCGCGGGCATCCAGAACCACGCGATGAGGGCGGCGAGGAGCCCCCAGTGTGGCAGGGCACGGTCGCGGGTAGGCGCGCGTCGCGCGGCGACCGCTTGCCGCGGCCGGGGGTCGTGAACCGGTGCCGGAACGCGCGCAGCAACGGGGAGTTGGAAGTGGCGCGTGTAGAGTGACTCGTGGCGACGGGGAGTTGGGGGAGCGGAGCGTCGTAGCGCCTTTCCTCCCAACATCCCGCAGTCACTTCTGTGCCCACCTCGGTTACGGGCACGGGCGTGAGCCGGCCGGGTTGCTCGCGCGCACCGGACGGAATGTGAGACACGGAACGGCCCTCCGCGAAATCGGACACGCTACCCGCGACCGGTTCGGCCTACCGCTTGCGGAACAGGTCGGAGGTCACGAGGTGCTCGATGAGGGGTCGGAGCTTGTAACCGTCCTTCTTGCCCGCCGCGGCGATCGCCTTGAGGTGCGGCGCGTCGTCGAGCGTCATCACCCGCCGCAGGGCGTACGTCGCGAGGTACTCCACGAACGCCTCCGCGAACCGGTCCGGGTCGTCCGCCAGCAGCTTCTTGAACGCGTCGGGGCCGTCGAACGCCCGGCCGTCTGGGAGGGTGCCGCGGGGGTTCACCGGCGGGTCGTCGCCCCGGCCGCCCTGAACCTGCTCGCGGATCCGCCACCGGCCGATCGCGTCGTAGTTGTCGAACGCCAGCCCGAGCGGGTCGATCTTCCGGTGGCACGACGCGCACGTGGCGTGCGTCGCGTGCGCCTCCAGTTGCTGGCGGATCGTCGCCTTCGGCTTGGTGCTCGGCGTCGGTTCGAGCGGCTCGACGTTCGGCGGCGGGGGCGGGGGCGTGCGGCCGAAGACCGCCTCCGACACCCACACCCCGCGGTGCACCGGCCGGTGGCGGGTACCGTCCGACGAGAGCGAGAGCACCGACGCGTGCGTCAGCAGACCGCCGCGATGGTCCTCCGGCCGCAACGTCACGCGCCGGAACTCTGTCCCCTGGAGCGCGGGCAGACCGTAGTGCGTCGCGAGCCGCGGGTTGAGGATCGTCCAGTCGGACGTCAAAAACTCGCGGATCGACCGGTTCTCTTTGAAGACTGTTTGGAAGTACAGCGTGGTTTCGAGCACCATGCTCTGCTCGAGCCATTTGTCGTAATCGGGGTACAGCTCCGGGTCCGGGGGGAACTGGCCGACCCGGTGCAGTTGCAGCCACTGCCGCGGGAACGAGTCGGCGAAGCGGCCGATCTTTTCGTCGTCGAGCATCCGTTTGAGCTGAGCGCGCAGGCCGTCGGGCTTCCTCAGCGCGCCGGCGCGGGCCGCGGCGAATAGCTCCTCGTCGGGCATCGAACTCCAGAGGAAGTAAGACAGCCGCGACGCCAGCTCCCAGTCCGTGACGGCGTCACGCCGCTTCCCCGGCTCTCCCTCTTCGAGGTAGTAGAAGTTCTTCGACGTCAGCACCGCGACCATCGCCGTCCGGTACGCCGACCGGAACGGTTCGCCGGCCTTCATCTCGGCCTGCACCAGCATGACGTACCGGTCCACCTCGGCCTCACGCGCCGGCCGTCGCCACGCGTGGGACGCGAACCGGGTGAGGCACTCGCGGGCCGCGGCGAGGTCGCCGTCCTTCGCGGGGATCAGGCCGTCGCGCTTCTGCCGGTCCGCGTCGGTCAGGATTGGTCCTTCGAGTTCGACCCAGTCGACCATCAGCGTCGGGTAGATCGTCTGGCCTTCGGGGGTGAACAGTTGATACCCGGTGGGGCGGTTCTGGCGGGTGGTCGCGATCGACCGGAACGTGAACTGCGTGTTGCCGAGGGTGTGGCCGTCGGAGAACATGCCGGGAGATTCGTTCCGTAAGGCGAAGCCGCCTTCGGGCAGGAACGCCTCGATCTCGACGAGGGCGGGCTTGCTTTCGGGCGCGAGCACGTCGCGGTCGGCGACCGCCCGCTTTAGGCCGGTGTGCCACAGCGCGAGGTGCGGCGGCCGCCCCTTGAACGACGGCAGCCCGCTGAGCTGAGCGCGGACGCGGTAGCGCCCGGCGGTCTTCACGTCGAACGCCGGGCGCCCGCTGTCGGGCCACAGCAGCCACCGCTCTGGTCCCGGGTGGCCTTGGTCCTTCCACTTGCCGTCGTCCGCGGACCGGCGCCCGACCACGGACTTCGGTTGTTGGACGGGGAACGCGCGGTCGAGGACCGTCTCCGCGGCGCGGTAGTACCGCTCGACGTGCGACGGCGACAGCGACAGCACCGAGCCAATGCGGTCGAACCCGTGCCACCGCGGGTCGTCGTTGAACGCCCCCGGCACCGTGACGTCGAAGTAGACGCCGAGCAGGTCGTGGACGGTGTGCCCGTACTCGTCGCGGCTGAGTCGGTAGTGTGTGACCGGGCCGCGTTTCGCCATCCGAGCGGCCTCGCCCTCCTTCAGGCGCGCCGAGAGCCACTCGGCGAACTTGCCGAGTTCTTCGGTCTTCGGCTGCGGCTCCTTTTTGGGCGGCATCTCGCCCGAGTTGATTCGGAAGAGCACCTCCGCCCACCGCTCCGCGGTCTGCTGCAACCCGAAGTCGCGCGACAGCGTGTCGAGCCGGAACTCGCCCTTTTGCTGCTTGCCGTCGTGGCACCGGAGGCAGTGCGACTTGAAGAACGGCAGCGCGATGGTTTCGTACCCGTCCGGTTCCGCGGCACAAGCCGTACCGGTCGCGTGCCCGGCCAACAGGGTCGCGAGAATCGCGGCGTAACGGTTCATGATGAGCGACCGTAGATCTGGGGACGGGACGCCGCGCCTACTTCACATCAACCTGCATCTCGGGGCGGGCCTTGCGGAGGCGCTCGACGCCGGCGGGCGTGACCCCCTTCAACCCGCTGAGCGATAGCCGCTTGAGCGACTTGCAGGCAGCCAGTTCCATCAGCCCATCGTCGGTGACCTTCGCGCTCCCGAGTTTGAACTCCTCCAGAGCGGGTATCGCGGCCACCGCACGGAGCGACTCGTCCCCGACGGTCGGCGCGTGTGAGACATCGAGCCGGCGGAGGGTCGCGATCTTAGCCGCATGGCTGAGGCCAACGGGCGTCGCCTGATTGTCGAGGAGTGACAACTCTTCGAGCGGCAACTTCACCAGCGCGGCGACCGCTTCGCCGGAACTCGCCTTGTCCGTGCTACCGATGCCGCACCGCTTCAGTTGCGTAAGGCTACTCAGGCTCGCGGCGCCGGCGTCGGTGAACCGGGTGTGTGCGAACCACAGCCGTCCGGAGACCGGGACCTGCGAGATCGCGCGCAGCCCGTCGTCGTTGAGCGGCGTGAAGTGGAAATTCACGCTCTCCAGCTTCTTCAGCCCCTTAAGGTGCGCGAACCCGGTGCCGGTGCATTGCGTCGAAGCGAGTCCGAGTACCCGCAGCTCGGGCAAGCCCGCGAGGTGCCGCAGCGCGTCGTCGGTGACCGGCGTGAGCGTGAGGTTCACTTCGCGGAGATCGGCCAACTTGCCGATGTGCCGCAGCCCGTCGCCCTTGATCGCGCAGTTTGAGAGATCGACCCGGCGGAGCGTGGCGATCCCGGCGAGGTGCTCCACCCACGCGTCGGTGACCTTCTCGTTGCGCCCGCCCTTGCCCTTGAGCGGGTTGTTGCCGTTGTACATGTCGACCCCGGTCGGCACGTCGAAAACCTCCGTCCCGCGGTCGTCGGTCGCGAGGTACACCCACTGCGGCGCGCCCGGTAAGTAGATCAGCTTACCCCCGGCCTCGTCGATCGGGGCTTCCCGCGCGGGCGCACCGCGGCGCGCCTTGACGGCCCGCTCGATGTCGGGCAGCAGAGCGGTCAACCGGGCGCGCAGGGACTTGTCAGAGATCTTCGCGACAAGCGTCGCGCGGTCGCCGGTTTCCTCGCCGGAAAGCACCCGCCGGAGAACGGTTTGGTCTTCCGGTGCCGTCGTCAGCAGCGCGAGAATGCCGTCGAGGTACCGCTTCACGTCGGGTTTGAGCTTGTCGAACCCGGCCGCGGAGAGCGGTTGCCCGAGCGCCCGCCGCATGGCGTTGTGCATCAGGTACTTGCCGTGGTCGTTGGTCATGTGGATCGGGTCGCGGTACAGCTCCGCGACGGACCTGAACGGCGCGCGCCCGGCGTCGATGTCGTCGGCGACCTGCGCCAGCAGGTTCTGCGCGAGCGTCTGTCGGATTTCGCGCCCGGGGTGCGCCCGGCGCAGTTCGGCGACCAGCGCCCGGAGGTAAGTCGGGCTGTGCGCCATCTGGTCTGGCGTGGCGAGGCTCGCGAACTCGCCCGCACGTTGCGCGTGGAGCGCCCAGCCGGAGTGGACGACGAACACCGCCTTCGGCTGGAGTTTCATCCATGCGGATATGACCTCGACGTCCTGCGCGAGGGTCGAGCCGTAGTGCGGTTGGACCGCGACCACGTCGTACCGGTTTTCCTTCAGCGCCTTCGGCCAAAGGGTCGAGGACTTCACGCACGGGCTTTCGGGCTTCGCGAAGATGTGCGGCAGCGACACGCCGCAATCGACGTGCCAGTGCACGGACCCGTCGAGCCTCTCCGGAACGGTGTCCCACGTCAGCGAGTTGCCGATGAGGTAGTAGTGCGGTGCCGGCGGCTCCGCGCGGAGCGTGCCGGTCGTCCCGAGAAACGCCGCACAGCACAGCACAAGTCGCGCGAACCGCATGACGACACCCCCGTGTTGAGACGGCCCCGCGATGCTATTTCATGCCGCCCGGTTTCAGGCCGGGGTTGACCACCCGCACGCTGTAGAGCGACGTGCGGGCGGTGATGAACAGGGTCTTGTAGTCGTCGCCGCCGAAGCACAGGTTGGCCGGCCCCTCGGGCACCGCGATCGCTTCCAGCAACTTGCCGGCCGGGTCGTAGACCTTCACCTTGCCGTGCGTGGTGTACAGGTTGCCCTTGGCATCGACCTTCATGCCGTCGCTGCCCTCGGGGATCGTGAACAGCTTCTTCCCGAGTACGCCGTCCTTCCCCACCTCGTAGCAGTGAATCCCGGCCGGCAGCTTGTGGAAGGCCGGGTCCGGGTGCCGCGCGTTGCCGCCGGTGTCCGCGACGTAGAGGCGCGACTCGTCGGGCGAGAAGACGATCCCGTTGGGCATCGCGAGGTCCTTGATGACCGCTTCGACCTTGCCCGTCTTCGGGTCGAGTTTGAACACGAAGTGGCCGGGCAGTTCGCCCTTCTCGGTCAAGCCCCACGGCGGGTCGGTGAACCACAGCGTTCCGTCCGACCGCACCGCGACGTCGTTCGGCGAGTTGAACCGCTTGCCGTCGAACCGGTCCGCGAGCACGGTTATCTTTCCGTCCTTCTCGGTGCGCACGAGGTTCCGCGCCTTGTGCTGGCAGGAGACGAGCCGCCCCTCGAGGTCGAGGACGTTGCCGTTGGCCTGTTCGCTTTCGCGGTACACCGACAGCCCGTCGCCCTCCTTCCACTGCATGAGTTTGCTGTTCGGGATGTCGGAGAAGATCAACTTCTTGTCCGCGGCCACCCACACCGGCCCTTCCGTGAACTTCATGTCGCCGGCGAGCTTCTTGACCTTCGCCCCGGGTTCCACCAGCGACTTCGGTTCGTCGGCGCCCGCGAGCGGGGCCCCGAACGCGCACGCGGCGAGAAGGGACGAGAAGAGGAAGCGAGTTCGCATCGTGAACCTCCGAGCCCTGCCGCTCAGGGCAGGGTGAGTGTGGCCGATCGTTTCAGGTCGTCCAGTGATTTCACGCGCTCCTCGGGGGGCATCGTCACGAACGCCCAGCGCTCGCACTTCACGCGCACGCACCGCCCGGGGCGGTAGCCTTCCAGCACTTCGGCGAACTTCATCTTGATCTGAATGCCGCTGCTGCCCGGCGGCGGGTTCGCGGCCTCTTTCCAGTCCAGCACCTTGCCGACCTTGCGGTCCGCGCGGTGGAACCACGTGCGCAGCGTGGTCTCGGCCGCCGCCACCCAGAACCCGGTGTCCTTCGTTGCTTTCAGGTCGGCGTACAGTGACGGGTCCATGTGGCCGAACAGCGTGACGGTGATTTCCGCGCCGCCGAAGTCGAACAACTCGACGCCGTCGATCCACCCCGGAACCCAGCGCTGTTGCTGGTAGCGGACGTGGCGGCGGCGCTGCAACTCGGTGGCGAACGCGCGGCTCGCGTCGTCGAGCCAGACGTCCGTGACGGTGAACTCCCGGTCGCGCGAGCCTTGCGACCAGCCGAGGTTGAACCGCACCACCTGTCCGGCGGCGAGGCCCGTCAGATCCACGAGCCGGCGGTCCTTCCACACCCGCGTGACGGGGTCGATGTCGAAGGTCGCCTTCTCGGCGATCCCGTCCGTCACGAGTTTCCCGGTCGGGGCGACGTCGAGCTTGCCCTTCTTCAGATCGACGCCCACCACCTGCCACGACTGCCCGCGGCGCTGGTAGTAGCTGAAGTCGTCCTCCAGGGTAACGGCGTGGTTGTGCCGCACCGCGAAACGCTGGGATTCGGCGGGCAAGGGCGGGATGGTTTGCTCCTCCCCGACGGGCGGGAGGTGAAAGAACCCGTGGACGTGGGTGCCGAGCGGGACGTCGCGCAACTCCGCGGGCGCGCCGTTGCACCAGACGGTCGCGTACGGAAGCAGCGCGAAGTAGTGCAGCGGGCCGCTGTGGTAGCGCCCACCGGCGTCGCCGTCGACGCGCAGCCCGCCCCGGCGGTTGATCGGGTCGATCACGACCAACTCGCCGGACAGGTACGTCCCCGGTTCCGTCGGGAACGTGCCGGGCTTCAACCGGGGTTCCTTCGCCGCGGGCGCGGGTGGTCCCGCGGCCTTCTTCGCGTCGGCGTGCTTCTTCTCCTGCCCGCCGGCTGAGACGGAGAGCGCGCACGCGGCGACGAACATGAGGGTGGCCGCCCGCCGGGTCCGGTGACTCACGCCAGCACCTCCGTGACCGTGCCGTTGCTGTCCGCGAACGTTTCCGTCCGCACGCCCATCTTCTGCGCCATCGTCAGGAGCAGGTTGCTGAGGTGGGCCTTGGCGTTCACCGGGCGGTGGCAGATGGCGTAGTGCTTGCCGGGGGTGTCGAGTTCGTACGTGTAGCCGTCCTTGCGGCCCGCGGCGTTGTAGTCCACGTGCCGGCCGTGCTTCAGGCCGAGCGCGCCGCCGCCCGCGAGGACCAGCGGCAGGTTCGCGTTGCCGTGGCTGTGGCCGAACGCCATCCCGCTCCCGTACAGGCACATGGTCGAATCGAGCAGCGGCCCGTCCGCGTCCTTGACCTCGGCCAGCCGGTCGAGGAAGTACGCGAACTGCTTGACGTTGAACGTGTCGCTCGCGGTGAGCTCCTGCATCAGCTTGGGGTTGGCGTTGTGGTGCGAGAGCGAGTGCCGGTCCTGCCGGACGCCGATCTCGGGCACGGCGGGCCCGGTCCCCTCGTTCCCCGTGCTGAAGGTGGCGACGCGGGTGAGGTCGGTCTGGAACGCCAGAACGAGGATGTCGTACATGGTGCGGAGGTACTCGCCGAGTTGCTCCAGCGGCACGGCACGGTTGAGCTTCGCCTGATCGGCCGGGGGGACCTTGGGGCGCGGCGTGTCGAGCCACTTGCTCGCCCGCTGCGTGCGGATCTCGACCTCCCGCACCGACGTGAGGTACTGGTCGAGCCGTCCGCGGTCGTCCTTGCCGAGGCTGCCGCTCAGCTCGTTGGCCTCCGCGAGGACGGCGTCGAGGACGCTGCCGCGGCGCTCCAACCCCCGGCGCTGCTTCGCCACCCCGCCCGCGGGCTCCTCGAACAGTTCGCGGAAGACCACGCTCGGGTTGCCCTGTGCCGGAAGGCTAATGCCGTCGGCGCTGCACGCGAGCGAGTGTCCTTGGTTGCTGAGTTCGAGTGAGGTGAACCGCGTGTGCGGGGCCGTCACACGGGCCATGAGTTGATCGACGGAGATCGTGTTCCGCTCGGACGGCCCGATCTTGGCGCCGGTGAGCCAGATGCTGCTGCAGTTGTGGTGGTGCCCCAGCCCGTGCGGGTGGTACAGCCCGCTGATCGGGGTGATGTTCGCTTTGTGCTTCGCCAGCGGAAGGAGCGACTTCGAGAAGGTGTAATCCGCCCCTGCCGATTCGATCTGGAAGTCGATCGTGTTCACACCGTTCGGCAGATAAACGAAGACGCTGCGCGCGGCCCGGGCCTTGCCCTCTGCCGCGCCGAGGGGGCGCATACAGTCGAGCAGCGGCAGCGCCATCGACACTCCGAGCCCGCGCAGGACGTGTCGGCGGTCGAGCAACCAGCTCTGCGAGCGAAACGGGGTCACGGGAGAGCCCTCGGGTGTGCGGGTTCGTTCGCGGCGAACCGGGACCGCTCAGCGTGCGGGTGCCTGCGCGTTCCGACGCGGAATTCGGGGGTCGGCTGTTGGCCGACCGCCGAGGTCCGGCTCGGGCCGTGCGGGCGCAAGTAGGCGGGTCGCGCGGGCACCCGTCCCGCTTGCGGCGGAGAACGGGGGCCGGTCTGGGTGGAGGGCGCGCATACTGGTCGGGGTTGCGAGGGGAACGCGGGCGGAGCGTGAGGCAGGTAGGTCACTCTCTCACGTTCTCGGTCACCAGTCAACCGGCAATCCGAGTTCGCGGCCGACGGCCCCGGGCGCGGCACGCTCGGCACGCCCGAGTTAACCGCGCCATCCGGCATCCGGGCACAGTGGAAATCCCGGAAGCACGCTCGACCGAGAGAACTCTGAGGACACCCCGGGTTCCCCGGATAAGGAAATCTCCAGCGTGCGGCCGGAATCGAAGCGTGCGAAGGCCGGCGTGTTGTGCGGAGCGAGGTACCGGAGGAGGTCGGGCGATGCGTGCCGTACTGCTGACGGTAGCGGGATTCGCGGCAGCGGGTGTGGCTTCCGGGGCTCCTCCCAAGAAGGTGCTCCCACTGGACGGCGAGGTGTTCGAGGTGTCCGGGCGCACGGCGTTCCTGATCCCGGCGAACGCCGACCCGCACGCGGCGGCGAAGCCGTGGGTGTGGTACGCCCCCACGCTCCCGAACCTGCCGGGGCCGGAGGAGCGGTGGATGTTCGAGCGGTTCCGCGCCGTCGGGATTGCGGTCGCGGGCATCGACGCCGGCGAGTCCTACGGCAGCCCGGCCGGGAACACGGTGTTCGATACGCTGTACGCGGCGATGACTGCGAAGGGCTACTCCAACACGCCCGTTCTGCTCGGCCGCAGCCGCGGCGGGCTGATGACCCTGTCGTGGGCGACCGCGAACCCGGACAAGGTGGCCGCGTTCGCCGGCATCTACCCGGTGTGCGACCTCGCCAGCTACCCGGGCGTCGAGCGCGCCGCGGGCGCGTTCGAACTGAAGCCCGCCGAGCTGAGGGAGCGGCTGAAAGAGTTCAACCCGGTCGACCGGCTCGACGGGCTAGCGAAGGCGAAGGTGCCGCTGTTCGCGATCCACGGGGACGTGGACAAGGTCGTTCCGCTGGAGGCCAACAGCGGGCGGGTGAAGGAGCGGTACGCGGCGCTCGGCGGCTCGATGAGACTGATCGTTCCGCCGCAGCAGGGGCACAACATGTGGCCCGGGTTCTTCCAGTGCCGCGAGTTAGTGGAGTTCGTCACCACCCACGCCGGCGTCGGGTTAGTGCTCGACGCGCCGCGGGACTATCAGGTGGTGCAGCGGAACGCGAAGAACGTCGGCACCGTTCGCGTCCGTGGCAAGCTGGGCGCGGGTGCCGAGAAGGCCGACGCGCTGGACTACCGGGTGAGCGTGGACGGCAAGCCGGGGGTGTGGCAGAAGCTCGGTACCCCCGTCAAGGGCGGCGCGTTCGGCGCGACCGTCGAGGTGGCCGCCGGCGGGTGGTACCGGTTCGAGGTCCGCGCTGTGGTCGGCGGCAAGGCCGTTGCGGCAGCGCGTGTCGAGCACCTCGGGGTGGGCGAGGTGTTCGTGATCGCGGGGCAGTCGAACTCGGCGAACCACGGCGCGGAAAAGCAGACCACCAAAACGGGCCGGGTGGCCGCGTTCGACGGCGACCGGTGGCAGCCCGCGAACGACCCGCAGCCCGGGGCGAGCGGCACCGGCGGGAGCTTCCTGCCCCCGTTTGGCGACGCGATCGCGGAGAAGTTCGGGGTGCCGGTGGGGCTGGTCGCGTGCGGGGTCGGCGCGACCAGCGTGCGCGAGTGGCTGCCCAAGGGGGCGACGTTCCCGAACCCGCCCACCCTGGAAGGCAACGTCCGGAAACTCGCGGACGGCCGCTGGGAGAGCAAAGGCGACCTGTACGCCGCGTTCTGCTCGCGCATGAAGGCGCTGGGGCCGAATGGGTTCCGCGCGGTGCTGTGGCACCAAGGCGAGAGCGACGCCAACCAGACGGACGCGACCCGCACGCTCCCGGGCCAGCTGTACCGCGAGTACGTGGAGAAGCTCATCCGCGACAGCCGCAAGGAGATCGGCTGGGACGCGCCGTGGTTCGTCGCGCAGGTGAGCTATCACGTCCCGGGCGACGAAGCCTCGCCGGACATCCGCGCGGCACAGGCGGGGCTGTGGAAGGACGGCGTGGCGCTCGAGGGACCGGACTCCGACGCACTCAAGGGCGAACTGCGCGAGAGCGGCGGCAAGGGCGTCCACTTCAGCGGCCCGGGTCTGCGCGCGCACGCCGCGAAGTGGGCCGAGAAGGTCGGCCCGTGGCTCGAGCGCCGGGCCGCGGATAAGGAGCGCTGAGTGACGGGGATCGGGGCGCGAAAGACCCGGAGTCTCGACCCGCGAGGCCCGGGACGGAGCTTCCGCCGCCTTCCGCCCGGCCCGGGCCGCTCGCAGCCTGTACGACATCGTTGGGATGTCGGACGAGACCTTACCCGGTCGAGCGCGGAGTGGGATGGTGTGCCGAGGCTTGCTCCAGAATGCTCGGAGGAACGGTTCTGCAAGTACCCGCCGCTGGCTGCGGCGTCCTATCGATGGGGAAGGGCAGCACCCCACTTCCGGGCTGTCGCTCTACGGTTACGGTCGCGGACCTGAACCGCCTTTCCGTTTCTTGTTCCTGTCTTGTCGTCGCGCCGATTTTCGGTCGGGCCGGTAGCCCGTCCTCGGGGGTTCCGCTCCGCGCTCGCCCGGTGCTTCGCCCTGCGCGGGGTTTGCGACCGTATGGTAGTGGTCGCCGCCCGCGTTCGCTCGCTTGCGGCGCGCTTCGATGGCCTCTTTCGGAGGGTTCGCGGGGATGAGGCCCTCGCAGCCGCCGATCAGGTCGGCCCGGCCGGCGCGGATCAAGGCTTCGCGCACCTCGAAGTAGTTCTGCGGCTTGAAAAACTGCATCAGCGCGCGCTGAAGTTTGCGGTCGCTCAGGTGCTTCGCACTTTGCACCGGCTTCTTCGTGAACGGGTCCACGCCCGCGTAATACATGCACGTCGCGATGTCGAACGGCGCGGGGATGAAGTCCTGCACTTGGTCCGGCCGGTACCCGTTGCGCTTCAGGTACAGCGCGAGGTCGATCATCTCGGTCAGGTCCGACCCGGGGTGGCTCGCGATGAAGTACGGCACCAACTGCTGCTTCGGCTTGCCCGCGTCCGCGCTCGCCTGCTTGAACTGCTCCGCGAACACGCCGAAGTTGTCGATGCTCGGCTTCTTCATCGCCTCCAGCACTTTGGGGCTGGTGTGCTCGGGAGCCACCTTCAAGCGCCCACCGGTGTGGTGCTCGGCGAGTTCGCGGACGTACTCCGGCGAGAGCTGCGCGAGGTCCATGCGGATGCCGGAACTCACGAGCACCTTCCGCACACCGTCCACCTCGCGCACTTCGCGCATCAGTTCGATCAGCGGCCCGTGGTCGGTGCCGAGGAGCTTGCAGATGGTTGGGTGAACGCACGAGAGGCGCTTGCACTTCGCCTCCACTTCCGGGCGCGAGCACCGCATCGTGTACATGTTCGCGGTCGCGCCGCCGATGTCCGAAATGATGCCCTTGAAGTCCGGGTCGGCCGCGACCGCCTCCACTTCGCGCAGCACGCTCTCTTTGGATCGGCTCTGCACGATCCGCCCTTGGTGCGCGGTGATCGAACAGAACGTGCAGCCGCCGAAGCACCCGCGAAGGATCGTCACCGAGTCCTTGATCATCTCGAACGCGGGGATCGGTTCGGTGTAACTGGGGTGCGGCTTGCGCGTGTACGGCAGGTCGTACACGCCGTCGATCTCTTCTTGCGACAGCGGGAAGTCCGGCGGGTTCTGCACCACCGCTTGCTTGTCGTGGAACTGAACCAGCGTCGCCGCGTTGAACGGGTTCGTATGCGTGTGAATCAGGCGCGTCGCTTCGGCGAACGCCATCTTGTCGTCGCGCACCTGCTCGAAGGTCGGTATCTCTTCCACTTGCGCGCCGAGCGTGTGCAGGCCCACTTCGCGGAGCGCGTCACTCTCCTTCGCGCCGAGCGCGTAGGCCACGCCGCGCATGGCGCGGGCGTCGCGGAGCGTGCCGCCGGCCTTCAACTTCTGCGCGAGCGCGACGATGTTCCGCTCGCCCATGCCGTACACCACGAGGTCGGCTTTGGAGTCGAGCAGGATCGAGCGCTTCACCGAATCGGACCAGTAGTCGTAATGCGCGAGGCGGCGCAGCGACGCTTCCACGCCGCCCGCGATCACCGGCACGCCGGGGAACGCTTCGCGGGCGCGCTGGCAGTAGGGCAGGGTGGCGCGGTCGGGCCGCAGGCCGATGCGCCCGCCGGGCGAATAGGCGTCGTCGTTGCGCACCTTCTTGCTGGCGGTGTAGTGGTTGATGAGCGAATCCATGTTCCCCGCGCTCACCGCGAAGAACAGGCGCGGCCGGCCGAACTGCCGCCACGGCTCACACGTCTTCCAATCCGGTTGGCTGAGGATCGCGACGCGGAACCCGGCGCGCTCGAGCACGCGGTGCAGGATCGCCATCGCGAAGCTGGGGTGATCCACGTAGGCGTCGCCGGTCACGAACACCACGTCCACGGCGTCCCACCCGCGGGCGCGCATTTCCTCTGCGGTGGTCGGCGCGAGCGGAGCTGGGCCGCGGACGCCGGCGAGGGGGAGCGATAAGCGGCCCGAAAAAGCAGTCGAAGCGGCAGCCATGGGAACTCGCGCGGGTGTCCGTGAAGCACGCAGGGGATTCTACGCCATTGGCACGAACCGCCATCATTCAGATTCGGCGCGAACAGAAAGATGAAAATCGGGCATATCGATCTGGAATATGAGGTTTACCACAAGTAAGCTTTGGGAATTCGGCTTCGGCCGAGAGCAACCGCGGTGGTTCGGCTTTTTTCCTTCTGGTGTCCGCGTTACCGTCTCGCCCCTGCATGCCGACTGCGCGGTTGGGAGCGGCGCTCGCGCGCCGATGACACTATGACACGCTTCGCTTCGCTCTTGATCACTTTCGCGGTCGGACTGGCCCCCGCGAGCGCGGTGGCCCAAGACCGGCCGACGCGGTTGGACATTTTCTACCCGAAGCTCGATCCGAAGGTGCCGTTCAACTACCTCTGGAAGGGCCAGCCGGGAACGAACACCGCCGGCGTGATCCGCTGGCAGATTCCCGAAGCCGAGTTCGGTACCAACGGGTTCGACCGGTCGTTCCCGGCGTACTGCGCCGAAGTGCTGAGCCCGGTTCGTACCGAGACGATGTACCGGTTCGAGGTGACGCGGGTAGAGGGTGCCGCGAACTACTCGCTCGCCGACTCCAAGACCCCCGAGGAAGGTGCGGCCCGGCGCACCGCGCTGGTGCGCGAGTTGTACGGGCGCTACTACCAAGAACCGGTTCGCGACGCAGAGCAGGCGGTCGCCCTTCAGGTGGCGCTGTGGGAAGTGATTCAAGAGACCGAACCGACCGAGGGTCGCGCGAAACTCGACCTGTTCGGTGGCGATTTCCGTGCCAACTACCCGGCCGAGGCTGTGCCGGCGTTCGCGACCGCCGCGCAAAAGATGTTGAACTCGCTGACCGGGGACGATGCCTCGTTCTTCGAGAACCCCGACCTGCGGGGGAAGGAGTTGGTGCGGTTGCGCGGCATCGAGAACGACGAGAAGGTGGTCGCGCAGGCCCAACTCGCGCTGCGGTCGTTGGGCGGCGTTGCGGGCGGGGGGGCGTTCGGTGCCGGAGCGGGTGGCGGAGGCTTGGGCCCGCTGGGCGGCTTCGGAACCGGTGGTGGCAACGGGAGCGGTGGCGGAACGGGTGGCGGAACGGGCGGCGGGGGCGGCCTCTTCCCGGGTGGCGGGAACAATTCGAACACTCCGCCGGGCAACACCCCGCCCGCGACCACACCGCCGACGGGCGGCAATACGAATCCGCCGAACCCGCCCCTCCCGCCGGGTCCGCCCAACCCACCGCCCCCGAACCCGCCCGGCCCGCAACCGCCGGTCGATGGTCCGAACCCGGTTCCCGCGCCGGCCGGGTTGTTGCTGGGTGTGCTCGCGTTCGGTACGTTCGGCGCGTGGCGCGTGGGTCGCCGGGCGGTTCAGCGGCGGAACTGATGAGAGAACGGCTGGCGGGTCAGAGTAGCACTTGAGTAGAGCGTGTTCGGCAGCCCGTGCGACCGGTGTAACCGGTGCAATTCGTGCGGGCGTTGAATCCGATTGAGGTTACCAGATACCCGTCGGATTTTGCCTTTTCCAGTTACGAACCGGTGGGTACGTTAAAGTACCAACTGGTCCCGTCCCGGAACCATGTTTGCTCCGAGCGCCCCCGCTGGAGAGTTCCCGTCATGCCCCCTCGTTCTCTGCTCGCGCTCCGGGCCGCCGCGCTCGCGGCGGCGCTCTGCACTTGCGCGTCCCGCGCCACGGCCCAAGAACCGGGGCTGGAAGCCTTCTACAAGAAACTCGATCCGAGCGAGGTCTTCAAATACAAGTGGAAGGGACAAGCCGGCGTCACCAACGCCGGTGTGTTCCAATGGGAGGTGCCCGAAACCGAATTCGGCACCAACGGCTTCGACCGCAATTACACCGGCTACTGCGCCGAGGTGCTGGTGCCGATGGAAGCGGGGAAGTTGTACCGCTTCAAAGCGGGTAGCGGGTCCGCGCCGAGTAACTACGGCGTCCAAGACCACCCCAACGCCGATCGGGTTGCCACCCGGCGGGCCACGCTCGTCCGCGAACTGTTCGGGCGACACTTCGGGGGAACCGATCAGGTGGCCGACTCGACCGCGGGAGTCGCGTTCCAACTGGCGCTCTGGGAACTGCTCCAAGAGACCGAGCCGTTGGATGAACCTGCCAAGTTCGACCTGTTCGCCGGCGACTTCGTCGCGGACGCGGCCCCGGAGTCCGCCCCGGCCGCCGTCACGAAGGCCCAAGAGTACCTCAAATCGCTGACGGGCGACGACTCCAGTTTCTACTCGAACCCGAACACCAAGGGCCGCGAACTGGTGCGGCTCCAAGGGATACCGAACGCCGAGGGTAAGGTCGGGCAATCGCAGTACGCGCTGCGGTTCGCGGGCGGCGGTGGCACCGGGAGCAGCGTTCTGCCCCCGGTCGGCGGTGGCACCGGTACTGCTAGCCCGGCAGGCGGCGGTGGGAACGGCAACCCCGGCGGCGGCGCTGGTGGCGGTGCGCCCGGCGGGAGCAGCGGCTTTTTCCCCGGCGGCGGCAACTCGAACGTTCCGCCCGGCACGCCGCCCCCGGTG
>JALHNS010000012.1 GCA_022843445.1 Gemmata sp. | reverse complement strand
TGCCGCCGCCGGCCGAGCGCACCGGGTTCGCGGGCCTCGCCGCGGTACTCGCGCACACCGAGCGCGAGATCGCCCGCGCGTTCGACGCGGCCGAAGCCACGTTCGCGCCGTACTCGGCCGCCGACATGAACACGCCGGGGTTCGCTGCACTCCGCTGGACCGTGCTGGCGCGCAAGGCCGAGACGCTGTACCGCCTCGGGCGGCGCGCCGACGCGCGGCGGGCGTGGTCGCGGCTGTACCGGTTGGACCCGCTCGACGCGGGCGTGCGGCGCAACATCGCGGTGTGCGACACCGCGCTTGGCGAACCGCTCCGCGCGCTGGACGCGTGGAAGGGTTACACCGAACTGCTGTACTTCTACGACGCGGTGACGGACGACCCCCGCGCGCACGCGAAGGCCCGCGGCGACCTGCACCGCGCGCTGGCGCACGCCTACGCGCCGCCCGCGGTGTTCCAGAAGGCGGACGACTGGCTCGAGAAGTTCGACCCGGTCACGGTGATCGGGTTCCTCGGCACGCCCGCCGGCGTCCGCAACTTCGTCGGGCACAAGGTGCTCGAGTACCTGAACGGCCTGCTCGAGCCGCTCAGCCCGCCGGTGATCGTGGGCGTGGGCCGCTCCGACCCGCCCGCGGCGCGCGCCCGCGCGCTGGGCCGCTGGGACGAGTTCCGCGACAAGTTCGCCGAGCGCCTGCCGGAGCGCGTGCGGGCCGCCGTCACCGGCATCGTGCGCCGGCACGTGGCCCGCGCCGACGAGGAGTGCTCGGCCGCGAAGCTCGCGCAGCGCAAGGACGCCACCTACGGCGATGACCGCAAGCGGTTGCTCGACCTCGTGACGGGCTTCGCGCAAATGAAGTTCCGCCTCGGCCTCTTGCTGCTCAAGTCGAAGGACTCCGCCGGGCAACTGGGCACCTTCGAGGGGCTGGTGGAACTGCTGCGGTTCGACGACGTGCCGCTGGACGCGAACGCCGAACTGTTCGAGGCCGCGGCGCGCAAGCTGGGCCAAGAACCGGACGAGCTGCGCAAGGCGCTGCGCGAACTGGCCGCGCAGTTCGTGCTGGGCGCGCTGCGGTTCGTGCTCGACGTGCCCACCGACGACGCCGACCGCGCGCGCCGGTGCGACCTGTTCCGCAAGCTGGCCGTGCAGGTCGCGCCGCACCCCGCGCTGGAGTCCGCGGCCCCGCTCATCGACGGCCCCTACCGCGCGCCGCAACTCACGCTGAAGTGGCTGCCGGACGACGCCCCCGAAACCGAGATCCCGGTGCTGCGCCGCTGGCACGAGAGCTTCCCGCAAATGGCCGGGGTCGCGTTCCGGCTCGCGCAGGTGCTGTTGCGCCTCAGCCACAAGGGCGGCGGCACCGCGGCGCTCGAGTTCGAGGCCGTGGCCGCGCTCGAGGTGGGCGCGAAAGAGGGGTTCTACGCGCCGAGCGTGGAAGTGTGCGTGCGCCAACTCATCGCGCTGCGGCAGGGGCAGGGCAAGGTCGCGGACGCGCTCAAACTCGCCGAGCAGTACCGCGACGCCAGTGCCAACGAGTTGAACCGCAAGGTGCTGAACCGCATGTGCCTCCAACTGCGGTTCCAAGCGGAACTGGAAGAGGAGCACTTCGAGCGGGCGCTGGAAATCGGCGTGTCGCTGCTGGCCGACGACGACGGCGACTTCGAGCACGCGCAGAACCTGCTGAAGGCGTTCGAGTTGGCCGCAAAGCGCATGCGCCGCGACCCCGGGCGCGCCGCGGTGTCCGCCGCGATCGACGACTGGGCCGCCCGCGCGCAAACCCGCTGGGACCGGCAGGGCGGCGACGAACTGAAAGACGAAGGGGCCGTGACGCCCGCGACCATCGACCGGTTGAAGGCCGCACGCGACGAGTCGCTCGTGCAGGCCGTGGTCGCCGCGCACTCCGACGCCACCGGCACCTGCGACGACAGCGCCGCGCTCGCCGCGGCGCTCACGGACCTGATCGACGAGTTCCCGAAGCTGTCCGGCGCGTACTTCCGCCGCATGATGGCCTACGCCGCGCTCGCCGACGACGCGAGCGACGACGCGGCCCGCGCCGACGCCAAGCGCCGCGCGCGCGCCGACGCCCAAGAGGTGCTGACCCGCACCACCGACCCGCAGCAGCAGACCGCCGCGAAAGAAGTGCTCGAAGAAGAAGCCAGCGAGTGACCCCCAACCGAGACGCCGCCATGCGCCGCCCGTTCGCTTTCGCCGCACTCTGCGCGGCGCTCGTTCTGTCGCTCGTGACCGGCGCGCCGGGCCGTGCTCAGCCGGGCAAAAAGGCCGGGGAGAAACCGGCTCGGGTCGTCGTGTACCTGCCCGAAGCAGCTGACCTGTTCGTGGAAGGGACGCGCTGCCCGCTGAAGTCCCCGCGGCGCGCGTTCAACACCGCGCCGCTCGAACCCGGTAAGCGGTACGAGTACACGCTCCGCGCCGAGATCACCAAGGACGACACGAAGGTCGGCGTGACACTCACCGCGCTCGTGCGCGCCGGCGAAACGACCGAAGTGCGGTTCGGCGACGAGAAGTCGTTCCTCGCGGCCGGCGGGTTGGAGAAGCCGGAGGCGAAGCCGAGAGACAAGGAACCGGTGCGGTTGCCGACCGCTCCGGCCCCGTGGTTCGTGCTCGCCGAACTGGACGAGGACAGCGACATGCTGTGGAAGGTGCCCGGGAGTGCCGACCGCTACCTGTTGCGCGACGGCGCGTTCAAGGCCGCTCTCGCGTCCGGCACGAGCCTCGAGGCGCGCGCGCTGTCCGCGCGGCTCGCCAAGTTCGCCCCGGTAGTCGTCTCGGCGAACGCGAAGCCCCTCGCCCCCGAATACCTCGCGCTGCTCGCGCCGGGCGCGCTCGTGGTGGTTCCGAAGGGGGACTTCCCGGACCGGCCCAACGTGAACCGCACGATCCTGTTCGGTGCAGCGCGATGTACCGACCCCGTGGCGCGCGTGCGCTGGAGCACGGCCCCGCCCGCCTCCGGCGGCTCGAACGTCGTGCGCGAAACGTCAGTCGAGGTTCCGCTCCGCGACCTGACCGGCTACAGCGCGACCGGCCGGCTGTCGCAACTGGAACTGACCGCGGCGCTCGCGACCGAGCGCCCGGTCCTGCTCGCGGAGACCGGCTTCACCCCGGACGCGGCGCTGCTCGCGGCGCTCGACAAGAAGGCGCTTCTGCTCGTGCTCCCGGTGCCGTTTCGCGAGCCGTAAGCCGACTACTTCTTCTCCTTCGGCGCGTAGCCCTTCCACACCCATTCGATGGCGTGCGGGATGAACTGCGCTTGGGCCTTCCCGTCGCAGTGCCCGGACCCCTGACAGAACAGGTACTGGTACTCGTAGCCCTTCTCCTTCAGTACCTTCGCCATGCGGTGGTTCGCTTCCACCCAGTCGTGCATGTTGTCGCGCATCACGTTCGGGTTCAGGAGGTCGCGGTCGCCCACTTGGATGAAGATGCGGATCGGCTTCTTGGGCTTTTGGGGAATGAGCGTCTCGTGGAACCCCCACGCGCCGTCCGGGTACTCCTTGTCGAACGGCCACGCTTGGTTCACGAACGTGCCGGAGGTGGTGAGCACGCGGTGGTACAGGTCGTTGCGGAACCACGCCATGATGAGCGCGCACGAGCCGCCGGAGCTGCACCCCATCGCGGCGCGCCCGTCCGGGTCTTTGGTCAGCTTCACCTTGCAGTTCTTCTCCACGCGCGGCAGCACCTCGTCTTCGATGTAGGTGGCGTAGTCGCCGTTCATGTTGTCGTACTCTTTGCCGCGCTGGTGCCCTTGCGCGTCGCCGCCGCCGTTCTGAACCGCAATCAGGATGATCGGCGGGATGCGCTTCTGCTGAATCAGGTTGTCGAGGATCGTCTTGTAGCCGGTCGCTTGGCCGGGGCCGTCGTGAACCACCATGAACGGCGCTTCGGTGCCGGGCTTGTACTGCGCCGGAATGTAGACCCCGACCTTGCGCTTGTAGTCGAAGGTCTTCGTCTCCACGATCAGCGTCTTCGGGTTCTTCGGATCGACCGTGCCGAACTTCTCGCGCCGGATGCCGGGGTTCATCAGCTTGGTGTCTTTCGAGTCGATCTCGAACTGTTCGACCTTGCCCTCGGGCACACCGTTCACCTTCGTGCGCTCGGGCGCGGTCGTGTACTTCGGCCCGATGACGAAGTTGTCGTAAGCGTCCAGCGGCGGCAGCTCGCCCTCCTTCAACACCTTGAACGGCGGCGCGCCTTTGTCGTCGAATTTGCGGGTCGGCGGCTGCGCGACGGTGGCCGCGGAACACGCGAGCGCCGCGGCGAGCACGAGAGCGGAGAGTTTGGACACGGTAGCTCCTGTAGTGGGTGCGGCACTAACCTATGCGCGCGCGGCCGTTGTGTGCAGTCCGGTTCGGCTTGCCCGGTCCGTTCGCTTCGGCGTATGCTCCGCGGCTCTTTCTCCACCGGTCACGGAGGGCCGCCGCGTGTCTACCGCTACTCCCGCTCCAACTCCCGCACCCGCCGCACCCGCGCCCGCGAAGAGCGGTTGGATGAAGGCCGGCATTCTCGGCATGCTCGGGTTGTGCGGCGGCGTCGGCGGCACCTACTTCACGGCGGTCGTGGATTCGGTCGTGAAGCCCGCGAAGCCGGTCGCGAACTTCGCGGTGGCGGCCGACGGGCTGAACGTGACCTGCGACAACCGGTCCAGCGGGCAGAGCGGCTGGTGGGACTTCGGCGACGGCTCGCCGCTCGAAC
This sequence comes from Gemmata sp., assembly GCA_022843445.1. Classification (GTDB taxonomy): domain Bacteria; phylum Planctomycetota; class Planctomycetia; order Gemmatales; family Gemmataceae; genus Gemmata. The sequence continues at coordinate 37,997 of JALHNS010000012.1, read as the reverse complement.
CGTTCGCGCCCGACCAACCGATGAAGCACACCTACGCGAAACCGGGCACCTACTCGGTGAAGCTCATCGTGCGCAACTACTTCGGCGACGAGAACGAGCGCACCGTGCCGGTCGAGGTGGGCACCGCGAGCTCCGCCAAAGACCCGCCCGCGCCGCAGATCGCCGCGTTCGCGGTGCAACCGCTGAACCCCGCCGCGGTCGCGCCCGCCACGTTCCGCGTCACCGCGGATGTGGTGAACGCCGGTTCGTGCGTGTGGGACTACGGCGACGGCCGGCTCGAAGTGACCGAGGCCGGGAAGATCGACCGGCTGGTCACGTTCGACAAGCCCGGGAACTTCGCGGTGTCGCTGGTCGCGCACAACGGCAAAGCCGGCGCGAAACAGAGCGCGCCCGTTAAAGTAGACGCTCCGCGCGACGGCACCACGATGGCCGTGCTGCGCGTCACCGACACCGCGAGCGCCGTAGACCGCATCAGCACCACCGAAGCCGTCGCGGTGCCGCTGCCCGCGGACAAGACGAGCGCGTTCACGAAGACCGTTCAGGCGCGTGCCGGATTCACACTGGCGTCGGCCGAACCGGTGGGCGCGCCCGCGAGCGTGAAGAACCTGAAGGCGACCGTGTCCGCCGACAAGCGGTCGGTGGCGCTCACCGGCGAATGGGCCGGCGACGCGAAGGCGACGAACAAAGCCGCCGGCGGTTCGGACGCGCTCGTGCGCCTGAAGCTGGTGCAAGAGCGCACCGTGGCGCAGCAACCGGTGGTGACGATGGTGACGGGCACGTTTACGAACTTCGGGCAGGGGCTGCGCGCCGACTTACCGCTGCCGCCGGCCCCGGTGGGGGCGGCCAACGCGAAGCGCGAGTTCGCGCTGGATGTGCGCGCGACCCGCGACGGCAAATCGCAAACGCTGATGCAAGCCCCCGCGACCGGTAAAGGCGCGATTACGCTGCCGTGGGCGACCGCGCAGAAGGGGCCGGGCTGGGTGGTGAACTACAGCGCGACGCAACAGGGCGAAACCGTCGTCGTCACCGCCGTGCAGATGAACAAGTAAAAGGCGAACGGCCGGCGCGCGCCGGCCGGTGTCAAACTCGTTCGTTCCACCGGCCGGCTCACACCGGCCGTTCGCCAACGGACTTTACTTCAGCGCCTTCTTCAGCTCTTCGAGGACCGGCTTCACGTCGGTTTCGTTCACGCTCGTGAACGCGAACGACTTCACCACCTTGCCCTTGTGCGCCACCACCACCGTGAGGTGGGTGTCGGCGTTCACGGCCCAGTTGTTCGGGCCGCTCTTCTCGCCGTCGAACGCCGCGAGCGCGGTCTTCTCGAACTTCAGCGACATCTGAATCTTCGGCAGGTACTCCTTGTGCTTGTCGAACGCCTTCTCGCCGAGCCAAACGGCCACGATCGCGGCCTTGTCCGACGCTTCACCGAGCTTGTCGTCGAGCACCTTCATGAACCGCGCAGCGGGGCGGCCGCCGACCGGGATGCCGCCTTCCATCGCTTGCACGAACACGTAGATCGTGGGCGCGTCCTTCCGGTCCGCGGCATAGTCCACTTCCTTCCCTTCCACACTGCCCACGACGCCGAACACCTTCAGCGCGGGCACCTTGTCGCCGGCCTTCGGGCCGGACTCGTCCGCGGCGCGCGCCGCCGGCACGAAAAGGACCGCACACACACACAGAAGCGATTTCACGATGAACACTCCTCGGGGGTGACACTCAGCGGGTACTCGGGCACACTTAGGCCCAACTTCGGAATCGCCAACAGCCGCGCGAAAGCGCGCGTGACGCGCGCCTCTTCGGCGCTCACGAACTCGGCATCGAGGGCGCGCTTGTCGAACGGCCCGTCGCACACGACCGGCGCGAACTCCGCGTGCGCAACGTACTGCGCGAGAGCGGGGTCGCACGCGATGTGGCACTCCGGCAACCGGTGCAGCAGTTCCAGAGGCACTTCGCCGAGCACGAACCGCAGGTACAGCGCCGATTCGGTGATCGCGCTCACGTCGCGCCCGCACACCGCGCACAGGTAGCCTTCGTCGCACTTCGCCATCGTGTGCCCTACGACCGGAGTTCGCGGTTATATGTTAATCAGCGTGGCGTTCTTTCGTGAGATCGAAATGAAGTCGGGCGCGATGAATCGGTTCCGGCTAACCGGGCGCACGGCGGTAATCACCGGCGGCAGCCGCGGGTTGGGGCGCGCGATGGCACAGGGGTTGGCCGAAGCAGGCGCGAACCTGATCCTAATCGGCCGCGAAGCCGACGCGCTCGAAACGGCGCGCCGCGAGTTGGAAGCGCTGGGCGTGTGGGTCGGCGCGGTGCCGGGCGACGTAAGCACGCCCGCGGGCGCAGAGCAAGCGTGCGCCGCCGTGCTGAACCTCGGTCGCGAGATCGACGTCTTAATCAACAACGTCGGCGGAAGGCGCGTGGATGTCGCGGTGGAAGACACGCCGCTCGAACAGTGGCAGCAACTCTTCGACCTGAACCTAACGAGCGCGCTCGTGTGCTGCCAGCGGCTGTGCAAGGGCATGCTCGACCGCGGGCGCGGCAGTGTGGTGAACGTGACGAGCATCGCCGGGCCGATTGCGATTAAGGGCATTCGCGGCCGGCACTACGAAACCGCGAAGGCCGCGCTCGGCGCACTCACGAAGTCGCTGGCGGCAGACTGGGCACCGCGCGGGGTGCGGGTGAACGCCATCGCGCCGGGCGTGTTCCTCACCGCACCGAACCGCAAGTGGTTCGCGGAGAAGAGCGACTTTCAGGCCGCGTTCGTGTCGCACATCCCGATGGCGCGGATGGGCGAACCGGACGAACTGGCCCCGGCCGCGGTGTTCCTCGCGAGCGACGCTTCGAGCTACATGACCGGCGCGACACTGGTGATCGACGGCGGCTACACCCTCTGGTGAATGAAAAGTTGAGAGTGCAAAGTTCACAATTGAAGCCCCGCGGCCAGCGGACTTCATCACCGAACCGCGAGCTCGCTTTTCATTTTGAACTTTTCCTTTTGCCCTTTGCACTGTTATGGCTCTTCCCATCGTCGCGATCGTCGGCCGGCCGAACGTCGGCAAGTCGTCGCTGTTCAACTGGCTCGCGGGCCGGCGCATTAGCATCGTGGACCCCACCGCGGGCGTCACACGCGACCGCGTGTCCACCGTCGTTGAGTACGAAGGTCGGCCGTGGGAACTCATGGACACGGGCGGGATCGGTGTCGTCGATGTGGACGACCTCAGCGCGGACGTGGAGCGGCAGATTCAGCTCGCGCTCGAATCGGCCGCGGTTGTCGTCTTCGTGGTGGACGTGCGCGACGGCATCGTGCCACTGGACGAAGACGTTGCGGTGCGCCTGCGGGCGATCAAGAAGCCGGTGGTGCTGTGCGCGAACAAGGCCGACACGGAGAAGCTCGGCCAACTCGCGGGCGAGTTCTTCAAACTGGGGCACGGCGAACCGATCTGCGTGAGCGCCGACCAGAAGCTCGGCAAAGACGACCTGTTCGCCGCGATTGCCGCGAAGCTACCCCCGGACACCGGCGAAATGGCCCCGGACGCGCCGGGGTTGAAGATCGCCATCGTGGGCCGGCGGAACGCGGGCAAGAGCACGTTCATCAACGCGCTCGCGGGCGCGGAGCGCGTCATCGTGTCCGAAGTGCCCGGCACCACCCGCGACAGCGTCGATGTGATCGTGGAGCGCGACGGCACCGACTATCTGCTCATCGACACCGCCGGTGTGCGCAAGCGATCGATGTTGGCGAACGACATCGAGTTCTACAGCCTGCACCGCGCGCAGCGCTCGATTCGCCGCGCCGACGTGGTGATGCACTTCTTCGACGCCCGGCACCGCGTGGGCCGCGTCGACAAGCAGCTCGCCGAGTACATCGCCGAAGAGCACAAGCCCGCGATCTTCGTGATGAACAAATGGGACCTGCTGAAGGAGCACGTGTCCAGCGACAAGATGGGCGAATACGTGCGGCTGATGCTCCCCATGTTGGAGCACGTACCGATCGCGTTCGTGACCGCGAAGAAGGGCAAGAACGCACTGCGCCTGCTGCAACTGGCGAAGCAGTTGCACAAGCAGGCCGGGTCGCGGGTGGGCACCGGCGACCTGAACCGCGTGATCCGCGCCGCGATCGAGGCCAGCCCGCCGCCGATGAGCGGTAGCAAGCAGCCGCGCGTCTTCTACGCGACGCAAGTGGGCGTTCACCCGCCGACCATCGTGCTGTTCACCAACGGCCCGGAACTGTTCGAAGAGACCTACGTGCGCTACCTCACGAAGGTGCTGCGCGACTCGTTCCCGTTCTCGGAAGTGGCGCTCAAAGTGGTGTTGCGCGCGCGGGGCGAGGGGCACGGGCCGCGCCCGGACGCCGAACCGGACGCGCCGCCCGCCGACGAGAGCACGGACGACGAACTGATTTTGCGCGCCCCGCGCCCGGAGCCGGAACCGGAGGTGGAAGAGGAAGCGCCGCGCCCGCGCAAGCGCCCGCAGCGCGGCAGCGAAACGTGGGACTTTTAGCGCGGGCGCGTCCGACTCTACTTCTTCGCAGCCGGCAGCACCACGAGCGTGATCGGGCGCGACGGGAGCGGCACGAGCGTGTTCGGCCGCGCGGGCGCTTTCGCGTCCTTGGCAAACGGCACCTGCCCCTGACCGGTGAGCGCCACCGTGTACTCGCCGGGCCGCGCGTTCGCGGGCACGTCGAGTGTGACCGTCGCCTCGCCCTTCCCTTCCCCGACGGTCACGGTATTCATCTTCACCGCGCTCGGGAACGCCAGCGAAATCAGCGTCACCGCGCCCTTGAACTCCGGCCACAGGCGCTCGCACTTCACCACCACGTCGGCCTTCTTCCCGGCTTCGATCTCGACACGCTCCACGGCGGGCGCGAGCGCGAACGGGGCCGGTTCGCCGGCCACACACACCACCAGTTCGCGCGTCGGTCGGCTCGAATTGAGGTCGGTGCTGTTCCAGACGCGCGTGTACGCGCGCACTTCGCGCGTCAGTGTGGTGTCGCCCACCTTCGCGGTCGCGGTCAGCTCAATCGGCCCGGCGAAGTCCGGGGCGTCTTTGTCGGCCCACAGCACCAGCGCGCCGCGCGTGTCGTTGTTGATGTGCGTCGGTGCGACGTGCAAGCCCCTCGGCAGCTTGCTCGCCGTAATCGTAATCGGCGAGTTGAAGCCGCCGAAGTTGTGAACGATCACATCGAGGTGCGCCGCGCCGCCCTTGCGAATCGTGGTCCCGCCGGGGCCGGGGTTCTGCTGGTGAATCACCGCGGGGAAGAAGTCCGGCACCGCGTTCCGAACGCTCAACACGTACTGGTAACGCGCGCCGCCGCGCTTGTAGCGGTCTTGCACCAGCACGCGATACTTGCGCTTCGCTTCCAGTGCGCGCGTGCCGACGGGGTCGCGCAGGTGGCCGTCGAAGGCGCTCGTGCGGATGCCGAAATCGTCGAACTCTACGAGCCGCGCGTCCTTCTCGTCGAACAGCACGAGGTACGGGTCGGCGCGCCCCGCGATGCGCTCGCAGAACACCTCGAACGAATAGTTCCCGCTCTCCGCGCACTCGAATGCGTACCAATCGGCGTCGCGCTCGCGGTCGAACCGGCCGCTGACCGTCGCGGGGAGCGTCAACTTCTGCGCCTTCTGCGGCTCGTCGTTCGGCTCCGCTTCGAGTGTCACCGCGGTGTCACTCACCACCAGCGGCGCGCCGCGGTGCTGGAACCCGTGCAGCGTGCAGGTGGCCGCGGTCGGTAGCACGCTGTGCCCGGTCGGGTGGTCGGTGAACGGGAATCGCCCGCGACTCAACACCTCCGGCGGCGAAACGCGTTCCATGAGCGCGTCCAGCGGCAGGTCGTTCGCGGTGAGAGCGCTCGGCTTCGCGCCCGTGCCGAGGTTCCTTCCGAAAACGGTCAGTTCCGCCTTCGTCCCGCGCTGCACCGCGCGCGGGAACACGTTTTCCACATGCGGGGCATCGCCCAGCACGAGCCGGTACGGGTGCCCGCCGCGAAACGAGAGATCGTTCACCGTGACGAAGTACTCGCCGTCGGCCGGGGCGACGAACTCGGCGAGCGAGTCGCGCCCGGCGTAGTCGCCGTTGGCGGCCAGTTGCTTCCCGTTCGCATCGGTAATCGCGATGTTGGAATCGAGCTGCGAATCGAGCCGCTGCGCGAACACTTCGGCGACAACGCGCTGCCCGTTCTTGGCGACGAACCGGAAGTACGATTCCTTCCCGCCTTTGGAAGTGCCGTTCAGCGCGCAGTTCATCGGCAGCAGTTGCGCCGCGGCGCGCTCGTCGTTCCCCTTCTCTTCCGCGAGTTCCTTCGGCCCGCGACTCACCGCGAACAGCCGCGGGTTGCTCACGCCGTAGGTGCCGACGAGCCGCGCGTCGTAGGTGCCCGCGGGTACGTCCGTGCCCACCGTGACCGCGAACGTGCGGTCCTTAACGTGCTTTGCGGTGATCCCCGGGTGATCGAAGAACAGGCGCGTCGCCCCATCGAGGTCCGCGCCGAGGATTTCGACTTCCACCGCGGAACCGGCGGCGGCCCCGAGCGGCGCGATGCGGTCCAGCCGCGGCGAGGGCAGATCGGCACGGGCCAGAGCGCCCGCGCCGAGTGCGAGCACGAGTGCGAGAGAAGTGCGCATGGCGGGTGAGCTTGAGTGGCGGGCAAGCGGTACGCTATGAGTGTAGCCCCGCGCCACACGAAACGGAAATGCCATGCCCAAGCCGTCGCCGAACTTGCCGCCGACCGTGACGTTCCACGGCGCCGCGCGCACCGTGACCGGGAGCACGCACCGGCTCACCGCGTGCGGGAAGAACGTGCTGCTCGACTGCGGGCTGTTTCAGGGCAAGCGCGCCGAAGCGTTCCGCCGCAACCGCGAGTTCCCGTTTCGCGCGAAGGACATCGACGCGGTGGTGCTGAGCCACGCGCACGTCGATCACTGCGGGAACCTCCCGAACCTCGTGCGCCGCGGGTTCGCCGGCCCCATCTACTGCACCCCCGCGACGCGCGCGCTCGCGTCGGTCATGCTCGCCGACGCCGCGAAGATTCAGGAAGAGGACGCCCGCTACCTGAACAAGCGGCGCGACCGCGACGAAGCGAAAGTGGAACCGATCTACGACCAGCGCGACGTGTTCCGCACGCTCATCCGGCTGCAATCGGTGAACTACGGGGCCGAGTTCCACATCGGCAAAGGCATCGTCGGCACGTTCGCCGACGCCGGGCACCTGCTCGGATCCGCCACCGTGAACCTGCGCCTCGCCGGGCCGGACGGCGAGCGCGTGCTCACGTTCACCGGAGACCTCGGCCGCGTCGGGCTGCCGATTCTGCGCGACCCTCAGCCGCTCCCGGCGTGCGACCTGCTCATTTGCGAATCGACCTACGGCGGGCACACGCACGAACCCGTGGACGAAACCGCGGAACAACTCGGCGAAGTGGTCCGGCGCACCGCGGCCCGCGGCGGGCGCGTGATCGTCCCCGCGTTCGCGGTGGGGCGCACGCAAGCGGTCGTGTACTTCCTGCACCAGCTCATTCAGGCCGGCAAAGTGCCGAACGTGCCGATCTTCGTAGACAGCCCGATGGCCGTGCGCGCCACGGAAGTGTTTCGCGCGCACCCCGAGTGCTACGACGACGAGACGCTCGCCCTGCTGAAGGAACACCCGGACCTGTTCGGCGAAGCGCACGTGCGGTTCGTGGAGAAGCAGAACGAGAGCGTGAAACTGAACGCGCTCGCCGGGCCGTGCGTCATCATCTCCGCGAGCGGCATGTGCGAATCGGGCCGCGTGCTGCACCACCTGAAACACGGCCTGCCGAACCCCGCGAACACGGTGCTGATCGCCGGCTATCAGGCCGCGGACACGCTCGGCCGGCGGTTGGTCGAGAAGCGCCCCGAGGTGCGCATCTTGGGCCGCGCGGTGCCGGTGAAGGCGGACATCGTGGTGCTGAACGGCCTCTCGAGCCACGCGGACCAACCGGACCTCTTGCGGATGCTCGCGCCGCTGCGCGAGCGCGCCCCGAAGGTGCGGCTCGTCCACGGCGAGCCGGAGCGCGCGGAGAAGCTCGCCGCGGCGCTGCGCGAAGCCGGCTTCGCGGACGCGAGCGCCCCGGAAAGCGGCGACAGTGTGCCCGTCTAATCTCCTCGCATAGGACTTGAGTGCCATCACCAAGTTCCTATTATTTCTTCTCGCCCGTTTCACACACTTTCACTTGCGTTGGTAGCTCGTATGGGCTTGCAGAAGAAGATCGCGTACCGGTTGCGCACGCTCCGCGAAGCGGCCGGCCTGTCGCAGCAAGACGTGGCCGAGCGCGCGAAGCTGAGCCTGTCGCTGATCGCCAAGATGGAGCAGGGCCGCAAAGCGGACCCGCGCGCGAGCACGCTGTTGGCGCTGGCGGGCGCGCTGGGCATTCGGGCCGGCCAACTGATCGAAGACCTCGAGAAGCCGCCGGAGGACGCGTTCCCCGGCAAGGGCAAGAAGGGCAAGAAGAAGAAAAAGAAGGCCCGCGAACTGACCGCAGTCGGCGCGGGCGGCGCGGGCGATGGTGGGGACGGCCCCGGGTATCAGATCGCCGAACCGGTGCCGGAGGGCGACGGCGCGCCCGTGCCCGAACCGGCGGCCGCGCCCGGCGAACCGCCCGCGCCCCCCCCGAAGCGCAAGCGGAACAAACCGGAGTAGGCGCGCCCCGCGGCGGATAAAATGCCGGGGCGCGGCCCGCGAATACACTTCGTCACTCACACACGAGGTTCCGCCATGTCGAACGCCCCCGACCTCCCGCCGATCAAGGAATACAAGTCGGCGCAGTACGAGTTCAACGACGAACAGAACCGCGAGTTCTCGGCGCTCGCCGACTCGATGCGCGTGACCGCCGGGCTGATGCAGCTCGCGGGGCTGGCGTTCACGGTGCTGGCGTGCCTCACCGCGGCGCAAGTGCAAAGCGCCGAAGCCCGGTGGCAGGCCTACGGCCCGGCCATCGGGCTGGGCGCGGCGGCGCTGTTCACGCTGTGCTTCGGGTTCTGGACCGGCGGCGCGGCGACCTCGTTCCGCAAGGTCGCCGAAACGAAGAACGAAGACGTGTGGCACCTGATGAACGCGGTCGGCTCGTTGCGGGCGCTCTACGGCACACTGCGCACGATCATTTACGGTAGCATCGTGCTCACCGCGGTGGCCGCAGGGATGGTCGCGTTCACGTTCATGGGGAAGTAACGAGCGCATGAAAGCCGCCGCCCACTCGCTCCCGGTCGCACTGCAAGCAACATCCTTGTAGCCCGACCGGCAGCGAGTGGGCGGCGGCTTTCGACAAGCCCCATAACTGCAGAACGGCGAAAAATGAGAGAAAAAGGAGTTGTGAACAAGTAATGAGAGTGGTATCGTCGATGTGTTGGACGCATTTCCTCTCAGGGCGACCCTCATGGCACCTCAAACGATACTCGCGGAAGTCCGGAAAAGCCCGTTCGCTCCGTTCAAGTTGGTTCTCGCCGACGGCGCGCGCTACGACATCCGGCATCCCGATCAGTGCATGGTGATGAAAAAGTCGGTCGTCATCGGCGAACTGTCCCCGGGCAACGACGAATGCATCGAATGGACGATCAACATCAACTGCTACAACGTCGTGGGGATCGAGCGCACCGAGGCATGAGTTAGCGCCGCACCGCGGCGTACACGTCGCGGAGCGGGACGTTGTGCGCGCGTGCGACGCGCGCACAGTCGTCGTATTCGGGCGTGACGATCTCGAAGCCGCCCGGTCCGCGCCCGCGCTTCGCTTTCACCGGCCCCCATTGCGTTTGTACCTCTACCGCCTCGCGCGCCAACTTCGCGCGCGCCGCGGTCGTGCGGCGCACGCCGAACGTGCCAGTTTCGCGGAACAGAAGCGCTTCGAGTTGCGCGGCGCGTGCCGGTTCGCAAATCACCGACAGCAGCACGCCGGGGCGCTGCTTCTTCATCTGAATCGGCACCGCGAACGCGTCGAGCGCGCCGGACGCGAACAGGCGCTCGAGCGCGAACCCGATCACCTCGCCCGGCACGTCGTCGAGGTTCGTTTCCAGCACAACAACGGTATCCGCGGTCGCGCCCGCGTCGCTCGCGGTGCCCACGAGCAACCGCAGGATGTTCGGCTGCTCGATGAAGTCTTTCGTGCCGCTGCCATGCCCGATGCGCTCGATCGTCAGCGCCGGACTCGATGTGAACTCGCTCACCACGGCGGTGAGAATCGCCGCACCGGTGGGCGTGGCGAGTTCGCCCTTCACCGGCGACGGCGCGAGGGGCACGCCCTTCAGCAGTTCCGCGGTGCCGGGCGTCGGAACCGGCATGATGCCGTGCGCGCACTTCACCGTGCCGCTGCCGGCGGCGACCGGCGAACTGGTGAACCGCTCCACGTTCAGCAGGTCGAGACCGACCGCCGCGCCGACGATGTCCGCGATGCTGTCCAGCGCGCCGACCTCGTGGAAGTGGACGCGCTCCAGCGGCATCCCGTGAACGGTGGCCTCCGCGACCGCGACCCTGCGGAAGATGTCGGTCGCGAGGGCCCGCTGTTTGGGCGCGAGTGCGCCTTGCGCGAGGATCGCTTCCACGTCCGGCAGGAAGCGGTAATCCTCTTGGTCCGCGGCCTCCACGGTGGCTTTCGTCGCGGCGAACCCGCACCGCTTCACGCGCTCGACGAGCAGTTTGATCGGTAGCTGAAGCGAGTCGAGCGCCGCGCGAATCGGTTCGACGGGAACGCCCACATCGAGGAGCGCCCCGAGTACCATGTCGCCGCTGATGCCGCTGAAGCAGTCGAAGTGAGCCACGCGCACGATTCTTCCTCCCGGTTGCCGGTGTTGTAGTGGCCCGGCGGCGATTCGCGCGGCATAAACTGGTAGCCGCATTTGGGGGGAAGCCATGTCCGACGCGAACGCACTCTTGGACCGCCTCGCGCGCCTCGCGAACCCGGACGGCGGATGGGGCTACCGCGCCGGCGGCGCCACGCACCCCGAACCGACGTGCCTCGCGCTGCTCGCCCTCTCCACGGATCACGAGGGGTTCCGCGCGGCGCTCGCGAACGGCGTGGTGGCGCTACAGCGGCACCGCGCGCCGGACGGCGCGTACCGCCTCGCGGACGGTCGCCCCGAAGCGCTGTGGCCCACCGCGCTCGCGCTGTACACCTTCCTCGCGCTCGGCACCAAGCCGGACGCGCTGCGGTCCACCGTCGAGCGCCTGCTGTCCGTGCAGAGCCGCACCCTCGAAAAGGGGCCGGAGACCGCGGACATGGGGAACGACATCGACCTGTCGCTCGTCGGCTGGCCGTGGGCCGCGGCAAACTTCGGTTGGGTCGAACCGACCGCGTGGGCCGTCCTCGCGCTCCGCGCCGCGGGCTTAGACGCCCACCCGCGCACCGCTCAAGGGCTGAAACTGTTGCTCGACCGCGCGTTCGACAGCGGCGGCGCGAACTACGGCAACCGCGTCGTACTCGGCACCGCGACCGAACCGATTCCCGGCCCGTCGGCGCTCATGCTGCTCGCGGTTCAGGGCACCGCGGAGCACCCGCGCGTCGACGCGGCGGTCGGCTACTTGCGCGTTCACGCGGCGCGGGCCACCGACCTCGAACACCTCGCGTGGGCGCGAATCGCGCTCGGCGCTCACGACTCCGACACCGCGACGCGCGAACTGTTGCCGGAGTTGGACCGAAAGATTCGCGCGCTCGCGGCCGACGCGAACACCAGTCCGCACCGGCTCGCGCTCGCGGCGCTGGCGGTCGCGGAGCGCAACCCGTTCCGCCTGAAGTTCGGCGCGACTCCCGCCCCGGCGGTCGGCGACGTGAAGCACGCGAGCGAAGCGCGCGGGCTGTTGGATCGCATCGCCTCGAAGTTTCGCGGGATGATGGTCGCGGGCATCGGCAAGCTCAAGCCGCTGCCGGTCACGTCCGCGGTTCACATCGCGCGCGCCGCGAGCTACGACGAACCGCTCGCGCAGGTGCTGACCGAGCAGTTCGCGCACTTCCGCGCCGCGTGCCCGCTGGCCGGGAAGCGCGTGGTGATTAAGCCGAACCTCGTGGAGTACCGGCCGGACCGCGTCATCAACACCGACCCGCGCGTGGTGGACGCGGTCATCACCCTGTGCAAAGCGGAAGGCGCGGCGGACATCGTCGTCGCCGAAGGCCCCGGGCACTGGCGGAACGTGCAGTTCCTCGTGCGCGAGAGCGGCCTGGGGGCGGTACTCGACAAACACGGCGTGCGGTTCGTGGACATCAACCACGACGAACCGGTGAAGGTGCTGAACCTCGGCCGACTCACGAAGCTCGATCACCTGTACATGTCGCGCACCGTGCTGAGCGCCGACGTGCTGATTTCGGTTCCCAAACTGAAGACGCACCACTGGGCCGGCGTGACGCTCTCCATGAAAAACCTGTTCGGCACGCTGCCGGGCATCTGCTACGGCTGGCCGAAGAACGAACTGCACTGGCGCGGCATCCCGAACAGCATCGTGGACATTTGCTGCACCCGCGGCCCGAACCTGTGCGTGGTGGACGGGATCGTCGGTATGGAGGGCGACGGCCCGCTGCACGGGCGCGCGCGGCCGGCGGGCGCGCTTCTGATGGGCGTCGATCCGGTCGCGGTGGACGCCACCGGCGCGCGGCTGATGGGGATGCCACCGGAGCGCATCCCCACACTCGTTCTCGGCGCGCAGAAGCGCGTGGGGCGCATGGCAGAAGCGGAAATCCCGCAGCTCGGCGAACCGGTCGCGGCGCTCGCGCAGCAGTTCGAGTGGCCGCCGCGCGTCGAAGAGCAACTGATTCCCGAACCGAAAATCGCCGCGAGCTGAACCGCGCTCGCCGGAGGGTACCGCGTTGTACGTCCCGCGCGCGTTCGAGCGCACCGACCCGGCTGAACTGCACGCCTTCGCCGCCGCGCACCCGTTCGCGGTACTCGTCGGCGACCGGGACGGCGCGCCGTTCGCCACCCACTTGCCGCTCTTGATCGAGCGCGAAACCGGCGCGCTGGTGGGCCACATGGCGCGCGCGAACCCGCACTGGACCGCGCTGAACGGCAAGCCGGTGGTCGCGGTGTTCAGCGGCCCGCACGCTTACGTTTCGCCGACGTGGTACGAGACCGAGAACGTGGTGCCGACGTGGAACTACGTCGCGGTTCACGCGACCGGCACGTTCCGCGTGCTGACGGACGAAGCCGACGCGGTGCGCGTGCTGCTGGAGACCGTTCGCGAGTACGAAGGGAGCAGCGAAGGCGCGTGGGCACCGGACGCGGGGAGCGCGTTCTTCCGCGGATTGGTGCAGGGGATCGTCGCGTTCCGCGTGGAGGTGGCGCGCTGGGAGGGAAAGTGGAAGCTGAGCCAGAACCAGCCGCCGGAGCGCCGCGCGAAGGTGCGCGCGGCGCTGGCCGCGAGTGCCAGCGCCGAGGCGCGCGAGGTGGCAAAGCTGATGGATCACGAGTAGAGTGGTCCGCTCGCTCTGCGAGCGGTGCTTTACACGCAAATGTGCTATTGCGAACCTCAGTGCCGCCACATCCGCCGAGCGCCGCTCGCGGAGCGAGCGGACCACTCTGATGTTGCCTACGGCTTCTTCTGCAAGCCCTTGAGGAACTTCTCGCGGGCGTTCTCGAAACCGGGCGGTGCGACGGCCGGCGCGCCGATGCCCGCCGGGCCACCGGTACCGGCGCCGCCGTCCACCTTGCCCGCGGTGCCGGGGCGGAACTGCGGCGCGCTCGGGTCGCTCGGCGACGTGGTCAGTTTGTCGCCGTCGCGCTTCACCTCTTCGCGGAGCCGCTTCACGTAGCCCTCGTAGTCCTTGAGGAACCGGTCGTACTCCTCTTGCGTCCACCCTTGCTTGTCTTGAAGCATTTTGTTGTAGCGGTTCTTCTCGAACTGCTCGAGGTTCAGTTCCGCGCTCTTGAGGCGGTTCTTCGGGTCCTCGTCGGTCGGGCCCTTCGCGGTCGGGCTGACGCCGCCGCCGGGCTTCCACTCGTTCTTCGGCAGCTTGCCCTCGCCCGCGAGCTTGCTCAGTTGGTCCTGTAGCTTCTTCGCGGCGTCCGGGTCGCCGGGCTTCTGGTTCTTCAGCATCTCTTCGAGTTGCTTGCGCGCGTCCTCGCCGAGCTTGTCGTCGAGGTCTTTTTGCGCCTGCTTGCGCTCCTTGTCGTCGCCCGATTTCAGTTGGTCGAGCTTCTTCGCCAAGTCCGCGAGTTCCTCCGGCGTCGGCTGCTTGCCCTTCGGATCGGTATCCTTGCCGTCTTTGCCGCTCTTCTTGGCGAGTTGGTCTTGAAGGTTGCGGAGCTTCTTCTCTGCGGCCTCGCGCGTGGCATTGTCTTCGGACTTCAGATCCTTCTGCAGTTGTTCGGCGTCCTTGCGCGCCTGCTCGCCGACCATCTTGTCGAGCTTGTCGCGGGCGGCCTGCTGTTTGTCCTTGTCCATCCCGTTCAGATCGTTGAGCGCGTCGGCGATTTCCTTCTGTTGCTTGGGGTCCGGCTTGCCGCCGCCCTTCGCGGTGTCGTCACTCTTCGCCTGCTGTTCGCCGGCTTGCTTCTTCAGTTCGTCGAGTTTCCGCTCGGCGGCCTTGCGGGTCGCCTCGTCCGGCGATTGGAGGTCTTTGGCGAGTTTCTCCGCGGCCTCGCGGTTCTCTTTGCCCATCATCTTGTCGAGCTTGTCGCGCGCGTCTTGCTGCTTCTTCTGGTCCGGGCTGTTGAGGTCGCGGGCGGCGTCTTCGATGTCCTTCTTCTGCTTGGGCGTGAGTTCGCGCTTCTTGTCACCTGCGTCGCCGCCGGCGTTGCCGCCGCCGCGGTCCTGCTTCGGTTCCGGCTTCTCGACGCCCTTGTCCGGCGCGCCGCCCGCGCCCATCGGCGGGTTCTTGGGGTCGGTGTCGGGCTTGGTTTCGGCCGCACCGTTCGCCCCGCCCATCGGCTTCTGTTCGGCCTTGTCGTCCGCGTTCGGGTCGCCGTCCTTGGGGGCCGGCTTCGCGCCGCCCGCCGCCGGGGGCTTCTGCGGTTTCGCGTCGCCGCCCGCGCCTTCGCCCGCGTTGCCGTTGTTCAGCTGCGGCTGGTTGGGCTTCTCACCGTTCTGGTCCGGCATCGGCTTGGCGCGCGAACCGGCGGCCGCGGCCGGGTCGCCGCCCTTCGCGTCGGGCTGCTTCGGCGCGCCCTCTTTGGGTTCGGGCTTGGCCGGCTTCGCGCCGGAGCCGGAACCGGGGTCGGTCTTCGTACCGTCTTCGCCCTTCGGCATCGGTTGGGCTTCTTTCGGCTGCGCCTTTTCGCCCTGCTGCGGTTGCGGCGGCGCGCCGCGCTGTTCGCCCGCGCCGGTGTTCCCGGCGTCCGGCTTGGGCTGTGCGGGGGCGTCGGGCTTCTGCACGTCGCCCGCGGGCTTCTGCTCGCCCGCGGTGCCGTCCGCGCCGCCCATCATCGGCTGCTTCGGTTCGGGCTTGGGTTCGGCCGCGCTCGCGCCGTTCATCCCGTCTTTCGGCTCCGGCTTCGGCGCGCCGGGCTCGGTGCGCTGGTCTTCGTTCGCCGCGCTGTTCGGCTTCGCCTCGCCACCGGCCTTGTTCTCCTTGTCGATTTCCTTCTTCAGGTCTTCTGCCGCCTTGTCGAGGTTGCGCTCCTCGGGCGTCTTGGGCGGCGGCGCTTCGGGCATTCCGCCGCCGGGCCGATTCATACCCGTCCCGCCCATCGGGTTCGCGTCGTTCGGCGGCTTCGGTTGCGCGTCGGACTTGTCCTTCGGCGACGGCTGCCCCATCCCGCCCGCGTCGTTCGCGCCGCCCTTTTGCGGCTCGCCGGGTTTCGCGTCGTCCTTCTTGGGCGCGCCGTCGGCGCCGTCCGGCTTGCCCTCCTTCTGCTGCGGTTGCCCTTCCTGCTTCTTCGCCGGCGGTTGGCGGTCGCGCTTCTCGTTGTCGAGGTTCTGCTTCTGATCCTTGTTGTGCTTCTGCTCTTGCTCGCGGCGCGCGTCCTTCTGCTGGTCGATGTTTTCCTTATCGACCGGGTCCATCTTGGGTGGGAGCACCTTCAGGCGCTTCGCGGCCGAGCGCCCGACGTTCGCCTTCGGTTCGGTGCAGTTGTCCGTCGCTTCGAGCCAATACTCGATCACGGTGTCCGGCGTGAGCAGCAGATCGACACCGGCCGCGTCCTTCTTGAGCGCGCCCAGATCGACCGAACCCTTGTACTCGAGGTCCGTGGGGAACGTATCGTCCTTCTCGCGCTTGAACGACTTCGCGGTGCCGTTCAGGAACGGCACGTCCGGCAGCGCGCGTTCCAGCGGCGCGATCACGCGCAGTTTCAGCGTGACGGTGTCGATGCCGTGGTCGTCGCCGATTTTGCCGTCGATGGCGAGCAGGCCGTTCGCGGGGAGTTGAATCTCTTCCGGCTCCGGGTTGTTTATCACCACTTGCGGCGCGAGGTCCGGGATCACCGTTATGGTGGATTGGAACGTATCCGGGCTGCGCTCGCCGTCGACCGCGGTGAACGACAGGCGGTACTTCGCGCTCTCGGTCAGTTTGAACTTGAACACGAGCGCGGTGTCGTCGGCCGGGTCCGGCGCGCCGGGGACGCTCGCGCCGGTTTCGAGCTTCAACACACCGTCGCGCGCCTTCCGGTTCGTGCGCGCGGTGAACGCGATTTGCGTGCCGCGCGGGGCGCGCACGTTCGGGTCGTCGGTCGTTTCGGGATCGCGGCGCAGGTACTTCGGGAAGTCGGCCTTCACCGCGAAGGTGGTAAAGCCGGGCAGCGCGCGGATCGTGACGCGGTGTTCCGGCGTTTCGGCGTCGCCCGCGGCCACCTTGTACCAGAACCCGTTTTGCACGAGGTAATCCGGCACGCGCATTTCGAACTCGCGGCTGTTGTCGGCGGGCACGAGCGGCACTTCGTCGTAGTTCGGATCGTTCGGGTTGTGCCGAATGAGCACCCGCGGCCGGTCCGCGGAATCTGCCGAGGGCACTTTGCCGCCCAGTTTCACCGCGATCGTCACCGGTTGCCCGGCGGTGAACGTCGCGTCGGCCGGTTCGGGTTTCAGAATGGTGATGTCGGTTCGGCTCTTGATCGGGTCGGACGAGAACGGCACGAACGCGCGCCCGACCAGCGATTTGAACTGTGCCGGGCGGAACACGAAGAACAACACCGTCAGCGCAACGAGTAGCACAGCCGCGGTAACGCCCGCGTATAGCAGGCCGCGGGTATCGACGGCCCGGTTCACGTCGGCTTCGGAAGCGGCCTGCGCCGCACGGTTGGCGAGCGCCGCCCGCACGGTCGGGTTCAGGTTCCCACGCTGCTGTGCGTCCACATAGCCGGTCACGCTGTTCTTCGCGTCGTCCAGCGTTTGTTCCACCCGCGCCGCGGCGTACAGCGGGTTGATGCGCCGCACCGCGGGCCGCACGACGCAGAAGAACGCCGTGGCCGCGAACGCTGCGCCGAACCCGGCGAGCATGAGTTGGCGCACCCACTCGTCGAGGTTCAGGTATTTGTCGAGCGAAATGGCGACGGCGGCGTACCCGAGGGCAAGTACGAACAGAACGGTTGCGCCGAACGCGAGGTCGTAAGTGCGGATGCGGCTCGTCGCTTGGGCGAGTTGTTCATCCACCTGCGAGCCGGCGCGGTCGGCGGCTTGTGCGACGGCTTCTTTCGGTTCCAGCACGGCGGCCATGTGTCGTCTCGTTCGCGGTCGGTGCGCACGCGGGAATTATACCCCTTAGACGACACACCCGCACGCGCGGATTGTGCGCAACCGGCGAAACGCGGGGCGGCGGGGGTGGTCTTTCGCGATTGCCGCACAGGGCTTCCGCCCTGTGCTACGATAGCAGGCCCTCCGGGCGGAAAGACAATCGGGGTTCGACTGTCTTTGCACCCGCGAAGCGGGTCGCCACCCTAGCGGAAGCCCTGTGCGCGCTTCGCGGCGCGCGAAGTTCCTTTTGAGAGCGTGCCCATGAGCGACGAAGCCGCCCTGCTGCGCGCCATTCACGCGAACCCGGACGACGACACGCCCCGCTTCGTGTTTGCCGACTGGCTCGACGAACACGGCCAACCCGAGCGCGCGGAGTTCATTCGGGCGCAAATCGAATTCGAGTGCGGTACTGGCACCGCGGAAGTACACGGCCGCGCGCGCGAATTGGGCAATGCTCACCGTGTCGCATGGCTCGCGCACCTGGGTCCACACGATCCAACCCGCGTTCGCGTGGGGTTCCGTCGCGGGTTCCCAGAGAATGTGACGTTCCATGACGCGAAGCCCACCGACTTCAACATCCTGAAGCGATTTCCGGAGGCGAGACGGGTTGACATCACGACCAGCAAGCTCTCCGAAGGCGCGGTGCGCCCTCGGCGCGTTGAAGCAGTTGGACGCGCTCAGCGTACTCGATGTGCCGTTCCGCTCCAAATGGCTGTCGCTCCTCGATTCGCTGCCGTATTGGGCGTATGTGCGCTTCTACGGCGACCTTAACGCGGCGTTCGAGCGCGCGTGGGAGGCGTTCCAAGAGCGCCGCGACGCGCGCATTGCAGCGCTACCGGTCGCGGAGCGCCGAGAAGCCGCCCGCCGGTTCCTCTACGGGTTGAACGAATACGCCCCACCGCGCGCCGGTGTTCCGATCACGCACGGTTGGTTCTCGCAAATGGGCCTGCGCGACGCAGAGTTGCGGCTCGTGTCTTACATCTCGGAACTCGAATCGGTGAGCGTGTTTCAAGGGTACGAAACCGAAGCCGGCGTGCGGCACCTTGCGGCGCTGCCGAAGCTGAAAGTGCTCAAGTTGTCGCGCACACAAGTCACGTCGCTCGCACCGGTCACGGGCTTCACGGCGCTCGAAGAACTGACGCTGATGCCCGACGATTGCGATCTCTCCGACGGCGGGACCGCGGCGCTGGAGACGCTCCCGAACTTGCGCAAGTTGCACCTGTGGGGCGGCCTCGCCGGGTTCGGCGACGAAACCGTGCGCCGGCTCGCCAAACTCAAACACTTGCGCGAACTGGAAATGCGCGTGGGCAAACTCACCGATAACTCGCTATCGGCCATCGCACGCTGCACGAAGCTGGAGCGCGTGGGAATGGACGGCCCGCTCACCGACGACGACCTGCGACACTTCGCGGGCCTCACGAACTTGCGGTTCCTCTCCGTCAACGGCACCCGCGCGAGCGACGCGGGGCTGATGCACCTGCGCAAACTCACGAAGTTGCGCACGCTGATGGCGCAGCACGATTTCGGCCAAACGGATTCGTACCTGACGGTCGAAGGCGCACGCGCACTGGCCGCGGTGCTGCCGGAAGTCACCATCATCCTTCAGGAAGCGGTGGTGAAGTCGCCGCGCGCGCAGCACACGTTCCAGCGCCGCGCCGCGGACGGGTTCGCGTCGGCGCTGATCCCGGCGTACTGGTCCGAGCAACACGGGTCCGAGCGCTCGCTCCACTTCGTCGAAGACGGTTGGGAAGGCGTTGGGAGTTGGGGCGGGGGCGTCGTGGGCCGCGGCGAGTTACGGCTGTATGTGAGCGACGCCGAGCCGAAGCACACCGCCGAAGCCGCGCTGATGGCGCACCGCAACGCGAACAGCCACGCGAACCCGCGCGTGCTCGAGCGCGACGTGGTGAAACTGCCCGCGACCGGCGACACCGCGTCGTGCTTTTACCGGAACGACTTCGGGCAGTATCTCGTGTGCGCGGTCGTGCGCGACGGGAAGTGCGTTACGCTGAGCTGCGAGGCACCGCCGGCGCGGTTCGCGGAGTTCCGCCCGCTGTTCGAGTTCGTCGCGCGCTCGCTGCTGACCGGCGCGCCGGCGCTGAAGAGCGAAGAGAAGACCGTTCCCGCGTCGCGCCTTTAACGGCGTCAGTGCCGCACGAGACCGAGTTCGTACAGGCGGTTCAGCACGGTGTGTCGCCAAAGGTACGGGCGCACGGCCGCGGCCACCTCCGCGGCGCTCACATCGCGCCCGTGGCACCGCTCGCGCAGGCGCGCCATTTCCTCTGCGCCCACGTCCGAAACAACGGTCACGGTCTTGGAACTGGTATGCACGCGGAACGCGCCCAAAAAGCGCGGCAGGCGCACGATGTTCGCGCCGGCGTCTTGGAACCGGAGCAGCAGGTCCCAATCCATCGCGAACCGGAACGATTCGTCGATCCCGCCGACCTTGTCCCACAGCCGCCGCCGCCAGAACAGCGTTTCTTGCGGGACGTAATCGGCCCACTTCAGCACTTCCGGGTTGTGCGGCGGCATGAGCCAGCGGCCCAACTCGTTGTCGCTCGAATCGATCACCACGCGGTGCCCGTACACGGCATCGACTTCGGGGTGCGCCTCGAAGTACGCAGCGACCGCGTTCAGGCTGCCCGGCAGCAGTAGGTCGTCGGAGTTCAGGTACGCCATGATGTCGCCGGTGGTGCCGGCGAAGCCGAGGTTGATCGCGTGCGACTGGCCGTTGTCGCACCGCATCTCGGCGCGCGCGAGTTTCGCGCGGTAGCGGTCGATCACGTCGCGGGTGGAATCGGTGGAGCCGCCGTCTTGAACGACGTATTCGAGCCGTGGGTAGTTCTGATCGAGCACGCTTTTCAGAGTGCGCTCGAGGTACCGCCCCTGCTGGAACGACGGCGTAACGACCGTGACGAGCGGCGCGCTCTTCAGCGCCGCCGGTCGGCGGTACCACTTCGGCACGACAATCGGGCGCGGGCCGGCCGGTCGCGGGAAGTCCAGCACCCCGAGTTTGGGGTGCAGGCCGAGCAGAGTGCGCAGTTGGTGCCGCACCCACTGGCCCCACGGCATGAGCGCCGGCTGCGCCCGCAGGTGGCGCAG
This sequence comes from Gemmata sp., assembly GCA_022843445.1. Taxonomy (GTDB): domain Bacteria; phylum Planctomycetota; class Planctomycetia; order Gemmatales; family Gemmataceae; genus Gemmata. The sequence continues at coordinate 17,306 of JALHNS010000012.1, read as the reverse complement.
TTCGGTCAGCAGGTCTTCGACGCGGGCGCTGAGCCGGTCGATCTTCTGAGCCAACTTCGGATCCGGGTCGCTCATGGTGCTGTTCCGAATGGGCGTTACGCAGCGCGGGCGGCGGGCGTCTGCTGGGCGCGGTACCACGCGACCGTTTCGGCGATCCCCGCGTCCAAGTCGGTAGTCGCCTCGAACCCGATTTGCGCCTTCGCGCGGGTGGTGTCCAAGCACCGCCGCGGTTGGCCGTCCGGTTGGTTCGGGTCCCAGACCAACTTGCCGCGATAGCCGACGTGATCGGCGATCTTCTGCGCGAGGTCGCGAATGCTGATCTCGTGGCCCGAACCGAGGTTGATCGGCTCCGGGTCGGTGAGCTTCTCGGCCGCGAGGCGGATGCCCCGCGCCGCGTCGGCCACATACAGGAACTCGCGCGTCGCCTTCCCGGTCCCCCACACCGGCACTTCCGGCTGCCCGCGATCTTTCGCGTCCACGCACTTGCGAATCAGCGCCGGGATGACGTGCGACGATTGCAGGTCGAAGTTGTCGTGCGGGCCGTACAGGTTCACTGGCAGCACGTAGGCCCCGGGGAAGTCGAACTCTTGCTTGTACGCCTGAAGTTGCGCGAGCAGCATCTTCTTGGCGAGGCCGTAGGGCGCGTTGGTCTCTTCCGGGTAGCCGTTCCAGAGGTCTTCTTCTTTGAACGGCACCGGCGTGAATTTCGGATACGCGCAGATCGTACCGGCACACACGAACTTTTCGAGTTTGCGGCGGCGGCACGCCTCGATGAGCTGCACGCCCATCATCAGGTTGTCGTAGAGGAACGTGCCGGGGTACTTGCGGTTCGCCCCGATGCCGCCGACCACCGCCGCGAGGTGCAGCACCACGTCCGGGCGGCTCCAGTCGAGTACGCGGCGCACCGCGTCGGCGTCGGTCAGGTCGTACTCGGCGCGGCGCGGCACGAAGATGTGCTGGCAGCCGACGCTCCGCAATTCTGCGACCACGTGGCGACCGAGGAAGCCGCCGCCGCCGGTAACGAGGATGCGCTTGTCGCGAAGGTCCATCGGTTCTCGTCCGTGAGTGGTGTCCGGCGCGTCGTGCGCGGTGGTAATCGGAGTGAACCCGCGTCGGGTTTACCCAATCGGCGCGCGGCGCACAACGGCAGTTCGCGCGCGGTACGGGGGAATAGCGAACCCCGCGAACCGATACAAGTCGAACGCACCGCGGTTCGGTGCCGAACACGTCTCGCGATCGAGGTTGCCAAGTGGCCCCAAAAGGGCCGAGATTGCCAAGAGTTGGCAGCCTCGCTTTTCGGTGAAATGCGTCTAGAAATTCCAGCATTTCCGAGGGGGCGGGGGGGCGAGGCTGCCAAGGCTGCCAACTCACGCGCGCTACCCCCTCTACCCCGCGCGAGCCGATTTTCGAGGCCGACCGCTGCGCATCGAGTTCGCAGCGGTCAACGAACGGCCCCGCGCCGCGCGCGAAATTGCGCCGACAAACAAATAGTATACGTGCGAACAAATCGAATCAAGGGACGATTGCGGCAACCGCGGCGCGCCAGTATGCTGCGCGTGAGGGTGAGTGGTACGCGCGTTAGGTCAGACCTATGCGCAGCGCCGATTAGCTACTGCCCAGTTCGGCGAGGAGAGTTGCTGCGATGGACTGGCGTTCGACCTTCGATGAAGTCCAACCCGCGCCGGGTGCCTCGGATGCCGAGATCGAGCGGTTCTCCATCTCAGTCGGACAACCCCTGACCGCAGCAGAGATCGTAGAAGTTAACAGGAGTCAGCAGAACCCGTTCCCCGTCAGCGATCCGCTCCACGCCAGTTATCTGCCGTTTGATCCGAGGAGCTGGGTCGTGCCAAGTCGGCCGCTCCCGGCGAAGTACCTCTCGTTCCTCCGGTGGTCGAACGGTGGATGGTTTCGCACCGGGGAGCGCGAGTTCGGCTTCTTTCCGACCTCCGACCCTTCCGGCGGGGTGCGGGCAATGCTGTTGGCGTACCATCTGCCGCAGTACATGCCGGGGGCGCTACCGATCGCGTTCAACGGTGGCGGCACCTTCTACCTGCTCGATATGCGACGGCCAGCGGTCAAGGGAGAATACCCAGTGGTGTGTGCTCACTCCGGCTATCTTGCGTGGGAATCAGTGGCGTGCTTCACAGTTGCAGACTCATTTGTGGCTGCGTGTCGTGGTGCAGTCAACGTGGATGACTTGCGTTAGCCCAGAGACCGGAATCGAAACACCTCACCCCGCGGAGTCGCACACATGATTCGCACGCTCGCACTTGTTGCGGTCGCGTTCAGCGCCGCGCCGGCGTTCGCACAGAAGGGGCCGAAGTTGCCCGAAGGCACCGCCGAACACCGCAACCTCAGCTACGGCACCGCGCACAAAGAGCGCAACGCGCTCGACCTGTTCGTTCCCAAGAGCGAGAAACCGGTGCCGCTCATCGTGTGGGTTCACGGCGGGGCGTGGGCCGCGGGCAGCAAGGACGGCGGCAACCCCGCGATGAAGCTCCTCGAACAGGGCTACGCGGTGGCCGCGATCAACTACCGACTGAGCCAACACGCGGTGTACCCGGCGCAGATTCAAGACTGTAAGGAAGCGATTCGGTTCCTGCGCGCAAACTCGAAGAAGTACAACCTGAACCCGGACAAGTTCGGGGCGTGGGGGTCTTCCGCCGGCGGGCACTTGGTCGCGCTCTTGGGCACCAGCGCCGGAGCGAAAGACCTGCTGCTCGCGGACAGCCCGCACAAAGACGTGTCGGACGCGGTGCAGTGCGTGATCGACTTCTTCGGCCCGACCGACCTGCTGAAGATGGGCGAACAAGCCGGGCCGAAGTCGAAGTTCGACCACGACGGCCCGAACTCGCCGGAATCGAAACTCGTCGGCGGTCCGATTCAGCAGAAGAAGGAACTCGCGCAGAAGGCGAACCCGATCACCTACGTGTCGAAGGCGTCGGCCCCGTTCCTGATCGTTCACGGCGACGCGGACCCGCTGGTCCCGCTCGGTCAAAGCGAGTTGCTGAACGACGCGCTGAAGAAGGCCGGCGTGCCGGTGGAACTCGTGACCCTCAAAGGCGCGGGGCACGGCGGCCCGCAGTTCAACGCGAAGGACGTGCAAGCGAAATGCGAAACGTTCTTGGAGAAGCACTTGAAGAAGTAAGTTCTTGTAGGTTGCGGTCGAGCGGCGCTTCGCCGCAAGGCCCGACGACCAGAAGCGTTTGCGTGTCACGCTTGCGTGCTTTGAAACGCTGAGCGCGCGAGCGTGACACGCATTGCAGGTTCGCCGTCGGGCCTCGCGGCGAAGCGCCGCTCGACCGCGACCTACGAACTCGCCGGGGGGAGCGACTTCGGTTCGCCCAAGCCGCCGAACTTCGCTAAGAACGCCAAGAACTGTTCGAGCAGGCTGCCGGGGTTGCCGCTCGGGCCTTCGATCAGCACCGTCGTGCGCGTCACGCTCACGCGGCCCGCGAAGCCCGCGAGCGTCACCACCGCCGCGCCGCTGTCGGCCGCAACGCTCACCTTCACGCCCTCCGGCCGCGAGTCCTCAATGCGGTCTACGAACTCGGCCACATCTACTGGGCTGTCGAACTCGAAGACGAGCTTGTTGAACATCGAACCGAACACGTCGCGGAAGCCAGCGGACCGCACGAACGCGGCCCCGCTCAGGCGTGTCAGGTCGCGCCGCCAGATCACGTCGCTCGGTTCGTCAGCGTCCACTTCCACCGTCACCGTGTACTCGAAATCCGGCGTGCGGATGAAGCCGAGGCCGTCGCGCTCCGCGGACACGTCCAAGTCTTTGCGCTTGTAGCCGAACACCTCGCGCACCATCTCGAACGTGGTGTCGAGGTCCGTCTTGATGTCGGCCGCGGCGGTGCGGTTCACGTACTTGCGGGCCCAATCGTTCGCGCGTTCGGGCAGCGTGTGCGACTTCCGATACCCCGCGAGGTCTTTGATGCGCCCGCGGTTTTCGGCGCGGAACGCGACGCGCTTCATGCGCGCCGGGTCCAGCAGTTCGGTGCCGGGGCCGAGCAGTTTCGACAGGTCGGCGAGTTCCACGTCGTCGCTGCCGAACAGTTGCGGCACCTGTTCGCGTGCGTCCTCGAACGCGCGGCGCAGCGTGCGCGGCACCGCGTCGCACAGATGCGCGTGAAGCGCCTTCGCGGCCAGCGCGCCGTCCTTGCCGACGCCGGCGCGCACCTTCCCGGTGAGCGCTTCGAGCAGGTGCCCGCGCCAAATCCCGCGCCGCAGTTGGTTCGCCTCGAACGAGCGCTCACCCGGTTCGCACGACAGCAGCCCCACCCAATCCGGGAGCGCCGCGAACGCGGCTTCCAGTTCGTCCGGCGCGAAACCCGGTTCGCACCCCTTCGCGTCAGCCAGTTCCAGCGGGTCGGCGTCGAGCAGCAGCGCGACACTCTTCGCCTTCACCTTCTTGAGTGCGCTTACGAGGTCCGCGAGCGCGAGTGCCGTTTCGGTCGGGTCCGGGGCGATGGTGTCGGCGCACGCGAGGTAGTTCTTGCCCTTCACGTTGAACGCGCGGCCGGCGAACAGCACGAACAGCACTTCCACTTCGCCCGCGAATTTCGGCAGCCGCTTCAGTGTGGATTCGATCACGGCCTTCGTGGTGCGGTGGCCGGCGAGCAGCGAACACTGTTTCGCGTCGTACCCGGCGGCGGGCAGCGCGCGGTGCAGTTCGGCGAGGTCGTTCGCCGCGTACGGCACCGGTGGCCCGGCCTCGAAGTACGTTTCCACCGCGACGAGCAGAGCGGCACGAGCAGCCACGGGTAGCCCCTTTCGAGTAAACTGATCCGCAATCTTACCCGAAGTGCCGGGCGCGATGACATGGGAGTAGGCACGCGAAGTGTGCCACAAAGTAGTAGGCACGCTCCGCGTGCCGTGTGTTCGGGCCGTGTCAGCTACCCAACGGTGCGCGATTCTGTCTTCGCTCCGCAGAACGGCACGCGGAGCGTGCCTACTACCCTGAGAGCCAACTATGCGCCCCGGCGACGTGATTCAGACCAAGCGCGACCGGGGCGAACTCTCCCCGGCGCAGATCGACGCCTTCGTGCGCGCCGCGGCGCGGCTCGACGGCAGCGGGTGGGAAAAGTACCACCTCACCGCGCTCCTGATGGCGATTTACCTGAACGGCATGACGCCGGCGGAAACCGCGCACCTCACGCGCGCGATGGCCGATTCCGGCAAGCGGCTCGACCTCGCTGAACTCGGCGGCTCGAAGGTCGATAAGCACAGCACCGGCGGCGTGGGCGACAAGACTTCACTCGTTCTTGGGCCGCTCGCAGCGGCCTGCGGGGTGTTCGTCCCGATGATGTCCGGGCGCGGCCTCGGGCACAGCGGCGGCACGCTTGACAAACTCGAATCGATCCCCGGCTTCAACGTGAACCTGACCGAAGAACAGGTGATCGACACGCTTCGCGCGCTGAAGATGGCGCTCTTCGGCCAAACGCCCGAAGTGGCCCCGGCCGATAAAACGCTGTACGCGCTCCGCGACGTGACCGCGACCGTGGAGAGCATTCCGCTCATCACCGCGTCCATTCTCAGCAAGAAGTTGTCCGAAGGAATCGGCGGGCTGGTGATGGACGTAAAGACCGGCCGCGGCGCGTTTATGAAGACGCACTCGCAGTCGCGCGCGCTTGCCGACTCGCTCGTGAAGGTGGGCACCGCGAACGGCCTGTGCATGTGCGCGCTCATCACCGCGATGGACACACCATTGGGAAGGTACGTCGGCAACTCGCTCGAAGTGATCGAGAGCATCGAAACGCTCAAGGGCAACGGGCCTTCGGACCTCACCGAACTCTCGGTGATTCTCGCGGCGCGGATGGTGGAACTCGCGGGCATCGCGCCGCGCGCTGAAGCAGAAGGGAAAGTGCGCGAAGCGCTCGCCTCTGGTGCCGGTCTCGACGTGTTCCGCCGCAGTATCGAACAACAAGGCGGCGACCCGCGGGTGATCGACGACTATTCGCACCTGCCGCACACGAGCTCGACCGTGCTAGTGACGACCGACCGCACGGGCTACGTCACGACGATGGACGCAGAAAAGGTCGGGATCGCGGCGCACCGGCTCGGCGGCGGGCGCTCGCGGGCCGAAGACGGCATCGACCACGCGGTGGGCGTGATCTGCCGCGCGAAGCCCGGGGAGCGCGTGCGCCCCGGCGACACCATCTTCGAGGTTCACTACCGCGACGGCGCTTCGCTGGTGAACGCGATGCCGCTTTTGGCGAGCGCGTTCGAGATCGGCGACGCGCCGCCCGCCCCGCAACCGCTGATCGTGGAGGAACTGTCGTGAGTGACCCGCTGATCGCAGCCGCGACGAACGCCCGCGAGCGGGCGTTCGCGCCCTATTCCAAGTTCCAAGTCGGTGCGGCGCTCGAAGCGCTCGACGGCACCATCGTGCCCGGGTGCAACGTGGAGAGCGCCAGCTACGGCCTCACCATCTGCGCCGAACGCAACGCGATTTTTCGCGGCGTGACGGACGGCTACCATTGCTTCAAGCGCGTGTGCGTTGTGACCGACACCGACAAGCCGACGCCCCCGTGCGGCGCGTGCCGGCAACTGTTGTGGGAGTTCGCCCCGGACGCGGAAGTGCTGTTGGCGAATCTGAAGGGCGATGTGATCCGCTACACCGTGCGCGAACTGATCCCGGGCGCGTTCGACGGCAAGCAACTCGGCGGCTAACCAAACACCAAACACTAAACACCAAACACCAACAGATGCCAACCGTTCACGTCGCCTCGCACCCGCTGATCCGGCACAAGCTCGCGCGCCTGCGCGACAAGACCACGCCGCCCCCGGAGTTCCGCAAGTTGGTCGCGGAGATTTCGCGCGGCCTGCTCTTTGAAGCCACCAAAGACCTGCGGCTCGCGCAAGTGAGCGTGCAGACACCGCTGATGGAAACGACGTGCGAGCGGCTCGCGGACCGCATCGGGTTGGTGCCGGTGCTGCGCGCCGGGTTGGGCATGGCCGAAGCGATGCTCGACGCGCTGCCCGAAGCGACCGTGTGGCACCTCGGCCTGTACCGCGACCACGCGACGCTGAAACCGGTGACGTATTACAACAAGCTGCCCGCGAAGCCGGACATGGACTTCGCGCTGGTGCTGGACCCGATGCTCGCGACCGGCGGCAGCGCGATCGCGGCGATCGACATCTTGAAGAAGGCCGGCACCCCGCGGATCGGCTTCGCTGGGCTCATCGCCGCGCCGGAGGGCGTGAAGGCGCTGCGCGACGCGCACCCGGACGTGCCGGTGACGCTCGCGGCGCTCGATTCGCACCTGAACGAAATCGGCTACATCGTGCCGGGTCTCGGCGACGCCGGCGACCGGCAGTTCGGCACGGCGTAACGGTGCGCCCGCGCCGGAGCGCGAGCACCGTCAGCACCACCGTGGGAGGTTCCGATGCACACGTCGCGCGGTCGGCGGGCGTACTCGCTGCTCGAACTGCTGGTCGCGGTCGCCATCATCGGAGTGCTGCTCGCGCTCACCACCGCGGCGGCACAGAAGGTGCGCGCGGCGGCACTTCGCACCGAGCGCGCGAACTGGCACCACCAGCGCACCCTCGGCGAAGCCGTGCCGCGCAAACTGCCGCTGAAGGTGCTGTTCGTCGGAAACAGTTTCACGTTCACCAACGACGTGCCCGGCCTCACGGTCGCGCTGGCGCGCGCGGCCGAAGCGAAGCCCGAGTTGACCGTCGATTCGCACGTCGTCGGCGGCGCGACGCTGGAGAGCCACTGGAACGACGGGGCGGCGCTGGCGAAGATTCGGTCGAACGACTGGGACATCGTGGTGCTGCAGGAGCAGAGCCAGCGCCCGCTGAAGGCGTTCGGCCGCGACACGCGGTTCTACCCGTACGCGCGGAAGTTCGCGGAAGCGATTCGCGGAACCGGCGCGATCCCGCTCTTGTACATGACGTGGGCGCGCCCCGATATGGCCCCGGCCCCGCAGCAGTTGTGGACCGAATCGTATGCGGACCTCACGAAAGAACTGACCGCGGAGTGCGCGCCGGTGGGCGTCGCGTTCGAGCGGTTCAAGCTGGCGTTCCCGGGCACGGCGCTCACCACCGACGGCAACGGACACCCGTCGCCGCAGGGGGCGTACCTCGCGGCCTGCACGTTCTACGCGGCGCTCTACCGGCGCAGCCCGGAGGGGTTGCCAAACCGCCTCGAAACCGGGTCCGCGATCGTCACCGTTTCGCCCGCGGAGGCGACCGCGATGCAACGGGCCGCGTGGGACTCGTGGAAGCAAATCGAAATGCGCACCCGCGCCGAGTGGAAGCCCTAGGTCGCGCGCAGGCGCTCCCACAACAGTAACGATGTGATCGTTTTCGCGTCGCGGATGGTGCCATCCAAGCACATGCGAATGGCGTCCGCGAACGGCACCACGACCGGTTCGAGCGTCTCGTCCGGTTCGGGGCGTGCGGCCCCGGGCGTCAGCCCTTCGGCGACGAACAGGTGCAGTTTCTCGTCGAGCAAGCCGGGCGAGGCGTAGATGAAGCCGAGGCTCCGCCACCTCTCCGCGGTGTATCCGGTTTCTTCGGCCAGTTCGCGTTGCGCGCACTCCAAGAGCGGTTCGTTGGGTTCGACCGTGCCCGCGGGCAGTTCCCACAGCGTGTCGGCCACCACGAAGCGGAAATTGCGCAACAGCACGACGCGCTCCGCGTCGAGTACCGGCAGAATCACGACGGCCCCGGGGTGCCGGATCGCGTCGCGCGGGATGGCGCGCCCGTCCGGCGCGACGAGCGTATCGACCTCGACGCGGATGCGCCGCCCGACGTGAACGGTTTCGGCGGGCATATTACTTGCGCCCCGTGCCGGGCCGCGGCTTCGCTCGCTCCAGACCGGCCTTTTCGAGCAGCGACTGGCCGAACGGGTTGTCCTCTTCCTCCGCGAACACGTCGTCGATCTTCGTGCCGGCAGCGAGTTGGTACTGGATGATGTACTTGCGGCCGGCGATTCCGATCTCGTCGCCGGGGCGGAGCGGGCGGCGCAAGGTGCGCTCGCCGTTCACCTTTACGCCGTTGGTGCTGTTCAGGTCGCGCAGGTGCCACACCCCGTTGCGCAGCGCCAGTTCGCAGTGCGTGCCGGAAATGTTCTGGAACTTCAGGCAGATGTCGCACGACTCGCGCCGCCCGATCGTCATCACTTCGGAAACGAGCGGGATGGCGTCGCCACCACCGACGGGGACCAGTTCCCCCAAAAAGCCCTCGGCCATGATGGTGCCTCGCTACAACAGGAATCCGACGAACGAATGATGTGTGAACGCGGACGATCCCTTTCGCTTCATCCTAACTCACGCCGGCCGGAACGCCAGTGGGAACGCGGGCGCACTCCGCCGGTACAAACGCACCGGCCGGCCCGAACCGGACATCCGGCGCGCGCGGATTGTACCGGCCGGGGGCGGCCGTTCCTTCACCACCTTCGGCGCGGTATCCTGTGTGAGGAGAACCCGCACAGACGAGGGCGCGCCGTGCAGTACATCGACCCGCACATCCACATGATCTCGCGCACCACCGACGACTACCAGCGGATGGCCTACGCGCAGTGCGCCGCCATTTCGGAACCGGCGTTCTGGGCCGGGTTCGATCGCGGGAGCGCGCAGGGGTTCCACGACTACTTCCGCCACCTCACCGAGTTCGAGCCGAAGCGGGCCGCGCAGTTCGGCATCCGCCACTACTCGTGGCTGTGCATCAACGCGAAGGAAGCCGAGAACGTGAGCCTGTCGCGCGAGGTGATCGCGATGATCCCAGAGTTCCTGAACCGGCCCGGGGTGCTCGGCATCGGCGAAATCGGCCTCAACAAGAACACCCGCAACGAAGCCATCATCTTCCAAGAGCACTTGGACCTCGCCGCGAAGACCGACGAACTGATCCTGATTCACACCCCGCACCTTGAAGACAAGTACAAGGGCACGCGGATGATCGTGGACATGCTCAAGGGCGATTCGCGCATCAAGCCGCACCGCGTGTGCGTCGATCACGTCGAAGAGCACACGGTGAAACTCGCGCTCGACAACGGCTTCTGGTGCGGGATGACCCTCTACCCCACCACGAAGTGCACGCCGGCGCGGGCGTGCGACATTATCGAGATGGTCGGCACCGACCGCATCATGGCGAACTCGGCGGGCGACTGGGGCAAATCGGACCCGCTCGCGGTGCCCGAACTGATTCAAGAAATGAAGCGCCGCGGGCACAGCGCCGCGGACATCAAGAAGGTGGTGTTCGACAACCCGCTCTGCTTCTGGAAGCAGGCGAACAACTGGAAGGAGTGGCCGCCCGAACCGAGTGCGAACGGCGTCGCGAAGGCCGCGACCGCGAAAGCCGGGTACTGACACGACACCCTCACAGAGAACCCGATGGCCCGCAAGAAAGCCTCACTCGCCGACGCGCTGCGGAAGGTGCTGAAGGCGAACCGCCCGGACCGCGCCGACGCCGCACTCGAGCCGTGGAACGACGCGGAACTCGCGCTCGCCGACGCCGAAGGGCTGATCGCGGTCCTCGCTGAGCAACCGGACGGCGCGAAGCTGATCGCGCAGCGCGGCAGCGAGTCGTTCCTCTATCACCTCGCCCTGCTGTTTCAGAACGACGCGACCGAAGACGCGACCCGCGCGCTGCGTGATCGCGGCGTTCCCGAACTCGAGCGCCTCTTCGACGCGGCGCTCGCGGTGGAAGGCGCGGACCCGCACCCGCTAATGATGTGCTGCAAGATGTTCGCCCTGTACGCGCGAGCCGAAGCGGTGCCGCGAATCGCCGCCGCGGTGCGGGCGTTCCCGGACGAATACATGTGGGAAGTGGTGTTCGGGCTGTTCGCGCAAGAGAACCACCCGCAGGCGGCCGCAACGGCGGACGCGCTGCGCGACCCGCTGCCGACGCACTTCGCCGCGATCGCGTACCTCGATTTGTGTAACGCGCTCGCGCGCGCCGATCGGTTGAAGAAGCACCCGTTCGATACCGCCGGCGGGCGCGCGCGGCTGGAAGCGTGGCTCACGGATAGCGACCCCGGCAACTTCAGCTACGCGGTGAGCGCCGCCGCGGCGCTGCCGTTCGTCGGCACGAAGGCCCGCGACGCGCTCGCGGCGCTGGCGCTGGATCACGCCGACGCCCAAGTGCAGATGGAAGCGGCGTGGGCGAGCGCGTACCGCGGCGGCACGGCCGGGCTGAAGTTCCTCGCGCGCGCGTGCGAAGACCCGCGCACGGCCGGGCGGGCCGTCGCGTACCTCGAAGAGTTGGGCAAGGCCGACCGCGTACCGGCCCCCGCGCGCGAACCGAACTTCGAAGCGATGGCACAGATGTGCAGTTGGCTCGCGCACCCGCAGGAATTCGGCGCGCCACCCTCCGAGATCGAACTGTTCGACACCCGCGAATTGGACTGGTTCCCGACCAACGACACCCGCCGCGTGTGGCTGTTCAAGTACACCTACGCGGGCCGCGAAGACGACGGCAGCGACACGGTGGGCATCGGCATGGTCGGCTCGATCACCTTCGCGCTGTTCGGCGAATCGACGCCGGACCTGAGCGCCGAAGACGTGTACGGGCTGCACTGCTGCTGGGAACTGGAAGTGAACAACGACGCGCGCGCCCCGAAGCGCCGCACCGCGAAAGCCGGCCGCAAACTGCTGGGGATTTGAGGAGGGTGCTTCGTGACGCAAGCCGAGTTCTGGGAGCACATCGAGAAGAGCCGGCGCGCCGACCCGGAGGCGCACGTGGAGCGCCTCACCGCGCGGCTGGCGAAGCTGCGCCCCGCCGAAATCCTCGCGTTCCAGAACATCTGGGACCGCTACGGCAAACGCGCGTACTCGTGGGCGCTGTGGGGAGCGGCATACCTCATCAACGGCGGCTGCTCCGACGACGGGTTCATCGACTTCCGCTCGTGGCTCATCCTTCAGGGCAAGAAGGTGTACGACGCGGCACTGAAGAACCCGGACTCGCTCGCGGACGTCGTCGATCCCGAAGAAGACGAAGCGAGTTGCGAGTGCTACCCGGCGATGGACGCGTACTTCGCCGCAACGGGAATCGGCGAAGACGAGGGCCGCTACGACGCGTGGCGCGCCGCGTTCGACGCGCAGTTCCCGAAGCGCGAGCCGCTGCCGAAGCTCGGGCGCGGGTGGAACTTCGACAGCGACCGCACGATGCGCAAAAAGTACCCGCGGCTCGCGGCGCTGTACCTCGCGCGCGACGGCAACAACAACGACTGACGGAGCGGGCCGATGCCGATGTCGCCGTACCCGGTGCTGTGTGCGTGTTCCGCGCCGGCCGCGTTCAAGGTCGCGGCCCGGTGGAGCGACGGCACCACGCAGGAACTGAAAACCTACGCACTCGCGTGTGCCGCGTGCTTGCCGTCACAGTACGCGCGCGCGGTGGCGAAGCGCGCCGCGTGCCACCTCACGCTCGGCGAAGTGCTCGACGCACCGGGCGTGTACGACCTCGCGCGCGGCGCGCGCGACAAGCAACTCGCCCGCCGCGCGGACCTCGAAGCCGAACTCACGTCCGCCACATGACCGCCGAGTTCGTCATCGTCGGGCAGGGCTTGGCGGGCACCGCGCTCGCGTGGGCGCTCTTGAAGCGCAACGCGCGCGTGCGCGTCTTCGACCGCGAAGCCGGGAACCGCGCGTCGCGCGTCGCGGCGGGATTGCTCACGCCGATCACCGGGAAGCGGCTCGCGGACTCTTGGCGCTGGGGCGAGTTGTTCCCTGCGGCGCGCGCCTTCTACCGCGAACGCGAAACCGAACTCGGTCGGTCGTTCTTCCGCGAAGCGCCTGCGGTGCGCCTGTTCCAAAGCGAAGCCGAACGCGAGCGCTGGCGCGGCGCGCTGTGCGGAGTGCCGGTCGGGTTTCGCGCGCCACTTGGCGCGTTCGAGATGCCCGCGGCGCGGCTCGACGTGTGCGCGTACCTCGATGCGTCGCGCGAGGCGTTCCGCGCGCAGGGCATCTACGAGCGCTACGACTTCGACCCCGGCGCGCCGCTGCCGGGCGCGACCGTCGTGTTCTGCACCGGGTTCGCCCCGCGCGAGGACCCGTGGTTCGGCGATCTCGCGTGGAACGCCGCGAAGGGCGAGATTCTGACCGTGCGCGTGCCGGACTTGCGCGAGGAACGTGTGATTCACTTTGGCGGCTGGCTCGCACCGGTCGGCGAACACCTGTACCGCCTCGGCGCGACTTACACTTGGAACCCGCTGGACACGCACCCCACGCCCGAAGCGCGCGCGGAACTCGAAGCGAAGCTGCGCGCGGTGCTGAGCGTGCCGTTTGAAGTGGTGGGGCGCGACGCCGCGGTGCGGCCGGTGATCGACGCGGGCAAGCCAGCACTCGGTACGCACCCGCGGAACGCGCGCGTCGCGTTCTTCAACGGCCTCGGCTCGAAAGGCTCGCTCCTCGCGCCGTTCTTCGCCGAACTGCTCGCCGCGCACCTCTGCGACGGCGGGCCGCTCGACCCCGAAGTGGACGTGCGCCGGTGGCTGCCCGTTCGCGCGGGCTGATCCCGGGACCGCGGCCGTCTCGGCCGCACGGCCCACACGATTCGCGCGGGCGAGACGCCCGCGGTCCCGGGAAGCGCACGCTTCGCGCGCCGCCCGCGCCGCGGTATCATCGGCGCACCCTTCCCTCTCTCGGAGCCGCTGCCATGTCCACTTCGCGCCGCCAGTTCATCGCCGCGTCCGCCGTCGCTGCCGCTGCCGCACCGGGCCTGTTCGCCGCCGGCGATGACACGCTCAAAGTCGGCCTCATCGGGTGCGGCGACCGCGGCACCGGGGCCGCCACGCAAGCGCTGCTCGCCGACAAGAACGTGAAGTTCGTCGCGATGGCCGACGCCTTCGCGGATCGCATCGAAACCAGCCTCAAGAACCTCAACAGCAAAGCCGCGCTGAAGGGCAAGATCGATGTGAAGCCCGATGCGCAGTTCGTCGGGTTCGAGGCGTACAAGGAAGTGATCGCGCGGTGCGACGTGGTGCTGCTGTGCAGCACGCCGCACTTCCGCCCGATTCACCTGAAGGCCGCGGTGGACGCGGGCAAGCACGTCTTCTGCGAGAAGCCCGTCGCGGTGGACGCGCCCGGCGTGCGTTCCGTACTCGCGTCGTGCGCCGAAGCGAAGAAGAAGAGCCTCTCCGTAGTGTCCGGACTGTGTCTGCGGTTCGACGCCGGCTTCCGCGAAGCGGTGAAGCGCGTGCGCGACGGCGCGATCGGCAACCCGGTGGCGCTGTTCGCCAACGACTACCGCGGCGGCCGGTGGGCGAAGCCGCGCCAACCGGACTGGAGCGACATGACGTACCAGATGCGCAACTGGTACAACTTCACGTGGCTGTCGGGCGATTTCAACGTCGAGCAGCACATCCACTTCTTGGACGTGTGCGCGTGGGTGATGGGCGACAAGTACCCGGCGAAGGCGATCGGGATGGGCGGGCGGAGCGTGCTGACCGGCACCGAATACGGCAACATCTACGACCACTTCAGCGTGGTGTACGAGTACGCGAACGGCGCGCGACTCGTGAGCAACACGCGGCAGCACCCGAAGACGAAAGGCGACCTGAGCGCCCGCGTGCTGGGCGAGCGCGGGCAGGCGCTGCTCTCCGAGCGCACGAACGGCATCACGATCAAGTCCGAGAAGCTCGACTGGGTGTTCGAGGGCGATTCGGGCGACATGTACCAAACGGAACACAACGAGCTATTCGCGAGCATCCGGGCCGGGAAGCCGATCAACAACGGCGAGTACATGGCGCACAGCACGCTGCTGGCGATCATGGGCCGCACGGCCGCGTACACCGGTCAAGAGATCACGTGGAAGATGGCGCTGGAGTCGAAGGAAGACCTGTCGCCGCCGAAGTACGAATGGGACGCGAAACTCGCGCAACCGACAATTGCGGTCGCGGGCGTAACGCGGTATTCGTGAGGCGAAGCCTCTTCTATCCCCAAGAACCCCTCACCCGGCCTCGAAGACTCGGACCCCCTCTCCCGCACTGACGTGGTGACAGGGCAAAACAAAAAACGCACGCGGTCTTCGTCAGGCCCTCTCCCCGCGAAGCGTGGGAGAGGGTGGCCGAGTCTTCGAGGCCGGGTGAGCGGTACTCCGGGCACCGACCGAAGCTGCGCGAATCAAGTAGCGCTCCGCTGTTCACCCTCCGGCATCTTCGCCGCGAGCGCCAGCGCCGCGCCCGCGAGCAGCACAGTGACGCCACTGAGGGCGAGGCTCGCCAAGTGCCACGGGCCGAACGCCGCTTTCGCGGCGTCCGCAATCGCCGCGTCCGGGCTGAAGCGCGCGAAGCGGATTGCGCTCACATAGTTCGAGAGCTGCCAACCGATTGCAACCGTCGCCACCGCGAGCGCAACCACGATGACGCGCACGCGGTGCGCGCGACCGGCCTTCCACCAACTTAGCGCAGTAACGAACGCGAGCGCGCCGCAGACCGCTTGCATGGCGAAGTATCGCGGGAACACCGGACCCACCGCCGAACCCGCCAGCGCGCTCGACAGCGCCGCTTTCTTCTCATCCGGCGCATCGGGGCTGATGATCGTTTGGTTCGCGGTGCGGTCGCTCGGGCCGGCGTTCACCACCTGTTTGAACGAATCGAAGATCGGCAGTGCGGTGCCGAAGTTGAAGAACGCCGCGCCTCCGAACCACAGACCCAGCGCCAGCACGTGAACGCCACGCACGACCGTTTCGCGCATCCCGAAGTCTCCGATCCGGTTTTCCGTGCCCGCGAGCAACCGCTTCACGTTCGCGCGGTGCTTCACGAGTACCATGAGCGTACCGAGTACTAGATACAGCGTGATCGGCAGCGCGCCGTCACCGAACGGCGCGGCAGTTCGCACGAGGTGCGCGAGAACCAGCGCGCTCACTGCGGCCAGCGATGCCAGCGACACGGCACGCGACGCGAACAGCACTACTACCCAAGCCGTGACCGCGAGCGTCGCGGGGATCGGTGCGAGGACGAACACCGTGCCGGCCCCGGTCGCGATGCCCTTCCCGCCGCGAAAGCCCAAGTACACCGGGAACAGGTGGCCCAAGAACGCCAGCGCCGCGCACAGCGTGCGCAGAGTGGCGGCCGAACCGAGCGCCGCGGGTGCGGCATCGTTCAGCGCGCGAGCGAGCGGCACCGCGAGCGCCACCGGCACTGCCCCCTTCAAGAAATCGAGCACGAACACGAGCGTGCCGAGCGGTTTGCCCAGCACGCGGGCCGCGTTCGTCGCGCCGATGTTGCCGCTCCCGACAGCGAACAGGTTCACCCCGCGCGCGCGGCCGACGAGGTAGCCGAACGGCAGCGCGCCCGCGAAGTACGCGACCGCGAGCGGCACCAACGAAGCAACAAGTGGGGACATACCCGAATGGTACGAACAACTTCTCTTTGGTGGCACAGGCTTTCTCGCCTGTGCTGTTGTGCAAAGAAAAAAGGCACAGGCTGGAAAGCCTGTGCCACCAGAAAAACAACTGAATCGCGCGTTACGGTTTCTTAGGCGCGATGGGCTTCGCCACCGACGCGGTGCGGTAGATCCACT
This sequence comes from Gemmata sp., assembly GCA_022843445.1. GTDB lineage: Bacteria > Planctomycetota > Planctomycetia > Gemmatales > Gemmataceae > Gemmata. Next base: position 831 of record JALHNS010000012.1, on the reverse strand, counting down.
GCTCCGCCGGGCCGTTCGCGTCGTCCGGCCGGATGTCGGTGATCTGCGGTTTGTTGTCGTCGGTGGGGCGCACGAAGTTGATTTGCAGCGTCTTGCGCTTGATCAGCTTCTCGCCGGTCTTCAGCTCTTCGGTCGCCAGCCCGTTCGAGAGGCCGACGACGTACACGCTGAACTTGTTCGTCTTGGGTGCCTTCTCGGCCATGTCGGTCCACACCGCGGCCCCGGTCACGACCCGCGGGATGGCGTCCGGCAGCGTCGGCGGGATCGGCCGCTTCGAAATCGCGATGCTGCTGAGCAGCGTCAGGTTCGGGTGCTTCTGTGGGTTCTCCAGTTCGTTCAGCTGATCGATGCAGAACGGCTGCGGCTCGTCCAAGTGGCTGGTGTTCAGGTCCTTGGTGACGAGTTCGAACTCCGGCAGGAACGTGACCGGTTCGACCTTCTCGCCCTCTTTGCCCTTGTTGTACACCTGATACCACATGTACCAAACGACCTTCTTCTCCGGCTTGCCGTCCTTGCCAAAGCCGTTCAGCGTGACGATGCGCGGCGGCTTGTACCGGAAGTGCAGCGTCCACACGCCGGGCTTGTCGAGCGGCAAATCGATCGGGTCGATCTTCTTTTCGCCGGTGTTCGGCTGTGCGAGCAGCGCGCCCGGCACCGCGACCGTGGCGAGCGCGGCGCTCAGAAAACTGCGACGGTCGAAGCGCGCGTTCATGCCGTACTCCCGGAAAGTGCGCGGAGAGCCACTTACGACGATACCCGGTGCCCGGCCCGCGAGCAACCGCGCGCGCGCGGTTCCCGCGCGGTTCCCGCGCGGCGCGGGCGGCACAGTCG